>CAVOCL010000062.1:0-8602 GCA_963694185.1 Dehalococcoidia bacterium | reverse complement strand
AAAGCGTTTATTCGCACGTTGCTGATACTTACCCCGACGTGCCCGTTAAGCAGATCGAGGTCCGGGGTAAGGCCGAAACGTTCGGCGTGCATGTGATCGAGCCGTCGGGCTGATCTGGTGGAGCCGCTTAAAGTCCTCTCCCCCGGGAGAGGACTTTAGGTGAGGGTGGATTCTTTGAATAATCTCCATCGAACGGTTTCTCCCTCAACCCAGCCTTCTCCCCGGGGAGAAGGGGTGGCTCGTTTCAGCGCAGAGAATCAACTTAATGCGAGTGCGGGTGCCCAACCAACTTCGGGTGAACCGAGTGCATTGGGTTGAACCTGCGGCCTTTGCGCAGCGTTTCGACCGGTAGCAGTAGTTCGTTTCCGGCCCGGGTATTACCGGGTGCATCGGTGAAAGTCACCGGACCCTCCCGAAGCTGAATCACGGCGATGTCGGCGTCAGCGCCGACTTTAAGGGTCCCGATGTGATCGGGCAGTCCAACCGCCGCCGAAGGCTTCGATGTGCCAAGCGCCAGTGCATCGTCGATCGAGTATCCGAGATACATGTACTTCGAAAGCGTCGTCATCAGATCGAACACCGGTCCGCGAACGTTGTACCGGTGAACATCGGACGAAACGGTTCCAGGCCCAAGGCCCTGCTCCATGCACGCCTCGGCAACCGGAAACGAGAACGAACCCGCACCGTGCCCAACATCAAAAATAATCCCGCGCTTCATGGCATCCCAAGCAGCGTCGATAACCTTGTTGTTGTTATCGAGAATGCCGTGCGGGTTGCCTGTAAACGAGTGGGTAACGATGTCACCGGGGCGGAGCTTTCCAAGGAATTCGTCGAAGTCGTGGAATGACCCGCCGATGTGAATCATCACCGGCTTATTCAGTTCAACACCGGCCTCGAGCGCGCGATCAAGCGCCACCATATCGTTGTTGCCGACGATGGCGTCGGTGAGCCGAACTTTGATCCCGACGATCACGTCGGAATGCAATTTCGCTGCTTCAACAGCCTTCTCAACACGCGCCCAGCGAATGTCTTCAAGCTCCCCGATATCGTTATCGAGCTGACCCATTCCCGATATGTGGAGGAAAGCTAGAACACGAGTCGCTGCCTGATCCATGACGTAACGATGGAAGCCCGCAATGGTGTTCGATCCTGACGATCCCGCATCAATTGCCGTTGTAACACCGCGATGCACACACGCTGGGTCCGCTTCGATTGCGAGATGGGCAACGCCCCACCAAACGTGAACATGCAGATCAACTAGCCCCGGCGTCACCAGCAAGCCATCGGCTTCGATCACATCGTGGGTATCGCCATCGGAAATATAGTCTTCAATCGCAACGATATTGCCTCCTGCAACAGCGACATCTTTCTTGGCGTGAATGCCCTGTGCAGGATCTATGACGGTGCCGTTTTTGATTACGAGATCGTAGGTCATGAGGGGTCTTTCTTCTGTGCGGATACGCCAGCCAGTCATATCTCCGGTGATAGTAAACCGCTTAGTCGCAAGTTGTGAGTGTCGCCGGTGGCGCGTCGCCCAACAGTTAACTCTGATTAACGATGGGTGTGAGAGACTCGTTAACAGAGATGAAACAACGACTCCACAAAATACTTGCCGCCGCCGGGATCGCATCACTTCGTAAATCGGAGCAGATGATAGTTGACGGACGCATCAAAGTGAACGGCGAGACCGCGAACCTAGGCGATTTTGCCGATATCGACACCGACGATATCGTTGCGGATGGCGACCAGGTTTCGCTTGAGCAAAAGCGATATTTTATGCTCAACAAGCCGACCGGATATGTGACCACATTGTCCGATCCGCACGGTCGGCCAACAGTTATGGAATTGTTGAACGTTCGAGAGCGGATCTTCCCGGTTGGTCGGCTCGATACCGACACCGAGGGACTGCTGCTTCTAACGAATGATGGCGACTTTTCGCAGAAGATGGCGCACCCCAGTTTCGAGATCCAGAAGACGTATCTTGCCGAGCTCGCAACCGCTTTGACTGATGAAGCTCAGGCGTTGCTTGAGCGGGGCATCATGCTCGAAGACGGCCCTACGAAACCAGCGAAAATCAAGATCGTCTCGAATCGCCGACGCCGAATTGAAATCACCATTCATGAGGGTCGAAACCGCATCGTGCGGCGAATGCTTGAATCTGTGGAATCGCCGATTACTCGTTTGCGCCGAATTAGCTTCGGAACCGTTGGAATGAACGACCTGCCCAAGCGCGCTGTTCGTGAACTAACGGGCAAGGAAGTGGCCGATCTTATGGATCTGGCCATCGAGTCGAAACGGGTTGCAAAACCTCACACGCCGTGGAAGAAACCTGAAGAGGAAACCCGAAACGACAGGCGACTGGCGTTCAAGGCGAATAGACCCGTACGGCGAGACGGAGCCGGTGATCGCCGAGCGACGTTCGATTCAGGCGATTCACGCCGACCTGGCAGCAAGTCGAAACGACGTGGCAGCGGTGGTAGACGTACGGGCGGTTCAGGCGGACGACGCGCTGCACCACGATCTGGTCGACGCTAAAGATTCTTGGCGTACGGATCGACTACATCGTTCGGCGTGAAGCCAACGGATTTCCAGAAGTCGATTGCGCCCGGACTGTCTCGCAGAATGTCGGCGTAGACGCGCTTTGCTCTTCGCTGCTTCAGTAGCTTTTTCGAGCGTTTTACCAACTCTCGCCCAATGCCTTGCCTGCGGTATTCGGGATTCACGGCGAGGCGTGCGAAGTGCGCTCGCCAGCCATCCCATGCCGCCAGCGCCGTGCCGATCAGCTTGTCGTCGTCCCAGACTGTAATGAAAAGCTCAGCATCATGGTCAAGGAATGTCTGGATTGCTTCGGAGTCGTTGGTCGAACCGCCAAGGGTTGCCGTGCCCCAGAACGCCAGTACGTCTGGGATGTCGTTAGGGGTGCAGGTGCGATAGTTGAGAGTGGTCATGGTGAAGAAACTTTCAGTGGATAGCTTCACATTTCCCGAGCGGAGTCATCGGAGTCGAGGGATCTGGTGCGGGGTCGCGTGGTTCGCGAACGCTGAACCCGTCAACCACCGAAGGTCTCTCCACAGGAGTCGAGAAATGAGGACTGTAATGCTATTTAATCATCCAGCGAACGCATCACTCTGCCGGGGAGTTCGCCGTTTGGCTTGCCGTTTTCCAGTGCTGGCTTTCCGTTGACGAACACGTAGTCCATTCCCGTTGAATACACATGAGGATCCACGAAATCATTGTGCTGTTTTACGTTGGCAGGATCGAAGACAAGCACGTCGGCCTTTTGGCCAATGGCGATTCGACCCCGTCGTGAAAGGTTCAGCCGCGAGGCGGGCAGGGCGGTCATTTTGTAGATCGCTTCCTCCAGCGTAAACAGACCCCGTTGCTGCACGAACTGCTCAATGATCACCGAGTTAGTTGCATAGCTGCGAGGGTGCGGCTTACCAGACGATAGCGGCCCTTGGTCACGCAGCGACGATCCGTCAGAAGCGATCGACATCAACCCCCACTTTGCGATCGAATCGATGTCCTGAAGCTCCATAGAGTGCAGGACATAGTTTCCCTCGGATTGTTCATAGAGCCGCAATGCCGCCTCTTCAGGTTCGCAACCCATTTCGTCAGCAATGTCTTGAAGATTGCGACCCTCAAGCGACTGATCGGGCGGGAAGCTGGCGACAATGCAGCCTTCAGCCGAGTGATTGCGATTGATGTAGTAGGTGACATTGGCTCGTACCTGCGCTCGTGTGTCTGAGTCGGCCAGACGATCAAGAGTCGCCTGTCTACCTCCAACAAGCGCCCAGCGAGCGAACATCGCCCCCGAGAATCCGGTCGATGACCATTCATACGGGTACTGGTCACCAGCAACGTCGATGCCCTCGGCGCGTGCCCGTTCCATGCCCTCGATCAACTCATATCCACGCCCCCAGAATTTTGGTCCAACCGCTTTTACGTGTGAAATCTGAATGCGGGCACCGGTGCGTCTGCCAATTTCAATGGCTTCAGCGTGGGCAGGGAAGAGTCCACTCAGGTCATCGGCCTCGGAGCGAATGTGCGATGAGTACAGCTTGCCTCGATCGGCAGCGGGTTGTGTTACAGCTATGATTTCATCGGCAAGCGAGTACGAACCGGGCGCATACCAGAGACCCGTCGACATACCGAGCGCACCGGCGTCGAGCGAATCGGCGAACAGGCCGATCATCTGATCAAGCTGCTCCGGTGTAGGCATTACGGGATCCATGCCCATCACGGCACGTCGCACGGTGCCATGTCCGACCTGAGCGGCAACGTTAATTGTTGAACCCGATTCTTCTAGTGCCGTCAGGTAACCGTCCATGGTCGACCAGCCGGGCTGATAGTTCGAGTCGTACTTATCGGTGCGTTCCTTGAAACCGTCGATGTTCTTCTCGTTCAGCGGCGCGCAGTAACTCATGCCACAGTTGCCCATCAGTTCGAACGTCACGCCTTGGGTGAGCTTCGAATCGGCGTGCGGATCGATCAGGAACGAGTTGTCTGAGTGGGTGTGTAGGTCGATAAATCCAGGGGTAACGACCTTCCCCGTTGCGTCGATTTCACGAGTCGCGTCACCGTCGATCTCACCAACAGCCACCACGGTATCGCCTTTGATTGCGACATCGGCCTTGAACCGAGCCGAACCCGTTCCATCGACTACCGTTCCGTTTTTGATGATGAGATCGAACAAATCATGACTCCTGTAAAAGCTCGCCGCAAACTTTGTCAGTTAAGCGAAACCCAATTTAAATAAACCATTGGTTTTGGCGTGAGCATACAGCGATTTCGGGAGTAATATGTTTCGGCTCATGATCAGATCTCGCCAGAGTTTTAGTGACGTTTCTCACTGAAAATCGAGACGCTGGCGGGCATGACATCGATTCAGGCACCGATCATTTGAACCGGGCACCCGAAAGAACAACAAAATGAAGTTTGTGAGATTTTCGAACGGCGGCGACGCAGCATACGGCGTTGTTGACGGCGACACAGTAAAAGAGATTTCTAATTCGCCAATTGGCCAGGACTACTCGGAGACAGGCGCAACGCACGACCTGAACGAGATCAAGATTCTTGCCCCGAACCCCAACCCCAGCAAGATGCTGTGTCTGGCGCTCAACTACGGTTCGCACCTTCTTGGTGCAGACCGACCTTCCCGACCGCAGCCGTTCTACAAGAACACCAATGCGATCATTGGTCCTGGCGACCCGATCAAGCTTCCCGCCGACGCAGGGCTTGTTGTTTGCGAGTCGGAACTGATCGCAATCATTGGCAAAGAGGCGAGTCACGTATCTGAAGCCGACGCTCTCGACTACGTTTTCGGCTACACAGCCGGTAACGACGTGAGTGCCCGTGAATGGCAGTCCGGCGCAAAGGCCGACACCCAGTGGTGGCGCGCAAAGTCGTCCGACACGTTCGGTCCTACAGGTCCGTTTATCGTTACCGACATCGATCCGCAGAACGTTGCCATTCGTGGTCTCGTAAACGGCGTTGAAGGCCAGAAGTGCCACTCATCCGAGATGATATTCACCACGGCTCAGGCGATTTCGTACATCTCAACCTACGTAACGCTGTACCCCGGCGACATGATCTGGACCGGAACTTCGGGCACAACCCCTCCGATCAACGTTGGTGGCGATGTAACAGTTGAACTCGAACACATTGGCGTACTGACCAACCCAGTTATCAGTGCATAAGTAAGTGTCGCCAGAATTTCTTTTCCACTGGGAGAAGAGGAATTCTGGCGATGATTGGCTGGTTAAATCATGAACGGTCAGTGGATCATTTTGTTGAGTGGCACGTCGAGTTCTGGCAAAACGACTATTGCTAGGGCGCTGGCGAAGCGTTTGTCGACGGAGAGTCGCCCCTTCTTGAGCGTTGAAGCGGACAAGTATCTTCCGCATTTACCGGATGACTGGTCGCACGCAACTTTCGGTTCCAGCCTTAGTGAGCACTTCACAGGTCGATCATTGCCTTTGCAGGGCAAGGTTTCGATCTTATTGTTGACGGAGTTCTGCCGTATGGCGATCGTGACGGTGTTGCAGACGCGCTGGAGGTCTTTTCGACGTTTCGATTTTGTTACGTTGGGGTGAGATGTGATCCTGACGTTCTCGAGGCTCGTGAGAAGGAGCGTCCGGATCGAAATCAAGGGTGGGCGCTGAAGCAACAGTCAGATTTGCACGATGGGCAGCAATACGACATCGAAATCGACACATCGATCGCCTCAGCAGATCGGAATGCAGAATTGATCGCCGGGTATCTAATTGATCGAGATTCTGAAATTAACTGATCCAATGTATCCTCCCTCATCCCAACCTTCTCCCCAGAGATAAGGGGTTAGCGGTCCCGATCTAAGCGTGAGCCAACTCGAATAACGGCTTTCGGCCTCGGGCGTTTTCGCGTAGTTGCTCTTCTTCGTCGGGTGTGATCGGTGCGAAGTCTTGAGCGATTTTTACTGCCATCTGCCAGAGTTCGGGATCGCCGGGTGGGATGGCTGCGGTGATTGGCTGCGATAGCGTCCATCTCAGTGCAAGCTTCATCAACTCATGATCTTCGATAGGGGCGTACCAGCACTTTTCACGAACCCGGTCGTTGCGGTCTTCCAGAGCATGATGTGCCGCGCCTTTCAGCGCCAGTCTTGCGACTCCGCGCTGTTCAGCTTCTTTCATGATCTGCGGGCCAAACCCGGACTCGAACCACGTTGTGAAATTAACCGGGAACAGCACCGAATCGAACTCGAATCGGTTCATAAGCTCAACAGCCACTTCAGCTGAATGAGCCGAGAAGCCAAGATGCTTTACAAGCCCTTCTTCCCGCGCCTTCACGAACATTTCCAGCACACCGCCGGGTCCGGTTGCTACTTCGAGATCTTCCTGGGTGGTCATTGCGTGCATCTGGTACAGATCGAAGTGATCGGTGCGCAGAAGTTTTAGCGAATTTTCGAGATCTTCTCTGGCAGCCGCTCCATCCCGAAATTTCGTCTTGCAAGATAGGAACACGTCGTTTCGGTACTGCTCAAGTGCAGGTCCGAGCATTTTCTGGGCATTGCCGTAGCCGGGTGCGACATCGAAGTAGTTGATGCCCTGGTCGATCGCCCAAGATACGTAGCGTGAGGAATCTTCGGCGCTAACTTCCTTCACAACGATTCCGGCAAACGCCACGATCGATAGCTGCTGACCCGTACTGCCATATTCGCGTGTTTGCATTGTGATGCTCCTCTTAAATCAACGACTGGAGAGTTGAGAGCGCATCGTACTACGTGAAGCGAATGGCCGTATCACCAACACTCAGGAAAAGTGGCCTAGCCACCTACACGCCGAAGTTTCGGCTTACTTCGCCTTCAGTGAGCCAGTAGAAGATCAAGTAGCCACCAACGATTATCAGCACACCGGCCGAAATCGGGTGAACGTAAGGCATGATCTTGCGGATCTGAGTGACCATGGCTCCCTTGAACACCGCAATTCCGATCGTAAGAATCGTAATTACGAAGGTCATTCCCAGAGCGTAGGCCAGGAACTGAGTAGTCGCCTGAACAATTCCGCCCGTGGCCAACGAGCTGCTGATCAGTCCTAAAAATATCGGCAGCGTGCAGCTAAGCGAAGCCACAGCGTACGAAATACCGAACAGGAAGTAGCCCTTCACGCTGGTGTCGGACGCCTTGCCAATGCGAGCCGCCGCCGACTGCGCACGGTTGGTGTACAGCTTGCCCCCGGCGAACAGATACGCCCCGAGGCCGGCCATCACGAACCCTAAGAAAAATCCAACCCACGGGAATATCACGATGAATGATCGTGCACCCGATGAAATTGCCAGACCCACACCGCCGAACAAAAGCACGAATCCCGCTCCCAAAGCGGCGCTAACGTACAGTGCCTTGAGAAGCGAACGTGACATGCCTAGTGCGCTTCGACCCTCCTGCGAGCTACTGGCGTCACCCTGTTGGTCGGTCAGGTACATCGTTAAGAAAGCCGGAAGCATCACGAATCCGCACGGATTCACAGTCGCTACCATTCCCGCGGCGAAGGCGAATCCCAACGGTAGAAATGACCCGATGTTGCCAACTAACCCTGCGCTATCGGACGAATAGATGAGCGCACCACCAATGAAGCTGTTTGCGCCCGGGCCGACAATTAATCCGGCTATCAGCGCAATTAGTGCAACCGCCCCCGCAATTGCGGCGGGGATCGGGAGATTTTTCGGATTGAATCCGATTTCGTCTGACGTAATTCCTGTGCTAACCGTTGTCATGTGTGATGAATATCTTCTGTGAGTGATATGGGATCGCCAACTAGATCGCCAGCAAGCGGGCGGGTGGACATGGTTCTATTTTCCCAGATGTCTGGGAAACAGTGTTGTTGCCTGTTGTCAGCTTGATACTAAATCCGATGCGCGCCATGTGAGATAGATTCAAGATAAAGGTTAGCGCTGAGATTTTGTGTATCGAAACTGTGTTTGCTGGTTGGAGATTAATACGCCAACTATGATGACCCGGATTGCGTACCCGTGTTCAGCATTAGCTGATTCCCACTTTTTCTCGACGAAATCGCCCAGAAGTATTGGCCCTAAAACTCGATAGTACACAACCTCTGCTCATCCCCCT
>CAVOCL010000061.1:0-8608 GCA_963694185.1 Dehalococcoidia bacterium | reverse complement strand
GTCTTCGGCACGCCGAAGGCCCCTGTCGCAACGACTACACACCGAGCTTTAATTACATCTCCGGAACGAGTAGTCAGAACGTATCCATCGCCATCACGCTCCAGCGAATCGATATCAATCCCAGTCCGCACTGGTGCACCAAAATGCTTTGCGTAGTTCTTTAGATAGTCGATTGTCTGTCGTTTCGAAAGATAGCCCTCAGGCTCGGTTCCCATGTAGTGAAACCCTGGCAAACGAACTGCCCAGTTTGGGTTCACAAGGTAAAACCCGTCCCACCGCTCAGCATCCCAGGTATTGCCAACATCGCCTCGTTCAAGAACGACGTGATCTATGTTTTGCTCTGTGAGGAAGTAGCTTGTTGCCAGTCCTGCCGATCCGGCGCCAATGATCACGATATTGTGCGATTCGTTCAAACTTTTTGTCGGCAAGGGGTTTTGGGAATCTGTTCTTTTAGGGGTGATTTGAGGATCATCGATTCGTTGCGAGATGGCCGAACCATCTGACTCGAATCGACAAGAACGCTCGGAGGCAACGAGGATATTAGCTGGTCGAATCGGTACATGGGGTTACGTGCTGTACTTTCTATGAACCAACAGAGCCTTTTAGATGCCGAATCGTCACTTGTGGACAGGGCATTTCGCTGTGACACTTGTGGCGAAAATCCCCACCGCATTGTCGACTCCATCGGCGACCCTGAACCGAACCGGGAAATTTCCATGAAGATTACGAAAGTCACACCCTGGCTACTGCTCGCCACCGCCGCCTACAACTTTGGGCGGCAGGGCGAATACATATTCGTGGAAGTGCAAACTGATGAAGGCATTACCGGCTGGGGCGAGGTAACCACAACCCATCCCGTGGCGAACCGTGCGGTATGTGCGGTGCTCCAGCAGATGGATCCATTGCTAGCAAGCGAGAACCCGTTTCATATTGAAAAACTATGGAACAAGATGTTCCGCACTTTCACCTACATGGGTTCACGCGGCGCAGCGACAAATGCAATCAGTGGCATCGACATTGCGCTCCGGGACATCCGCGGTAAGGCGATGAACCAGCCGATCTTTGAACTTCTCGGTGGCCCGGTTCGAGAATCGATTGCGCTCTACACGCACCCCGACCCAAATATCGGACCCGACGAGGCGAAGCGCCAAGCCAAAGAGATCGCCGATTCTGGTCACTAAGGTATGAAGTTCGATCCCTACCCGCGCATGACCGAAGAAAAAACCGGTTACCTGAACGGCGGAATGACCTACAGAGGTGAGGCAGAAGCGAACGAAATCACTGCCGCAATCCGCGAAGGTGCGGGTCCCGAAATGGAGCTTATGATCGACGCCCACGGTCGATTCGATGTGCCAACAAGCGTTCGTCTCGCTCGCAGTGTTGCACCATCGAACATTCACTGGTGGGAAGAACCCGTACCGGTCGAAAGTACGCAAGCTCTGAAGAACGTCCGAGACCAAATTGACCTGCCGATTTCAGTTGGTGAACGTCTTTACACACGCTGGGAGTTCACGGCGATTCTCGAACAACACCTTGCCGACTTCCTTGAACCCGACGTTACCTGGACCGGTGGAATTTCTGAGCTCAAGAAAATTTCGACAATGGCAGAGGCTTACTACGTTCCGATCGCCCCTCACGACGCCAGTGGGCCGATCAACGTACTCGCCGGTGCCCACGTGATGATGACTGTCCCGAACTTCTACAAGCTTGAAACCGCCAGACACCGTCTGGTGGCGTACGACAACTTCATCCAGACCCCGCTCGACGTTCGGCAGGGCCAACTGCACCTACCCGACGCGCCGGGACTTGGCATCGAGATGAACATGGACTTCATGCGAGCCAACTCCGACGAACAGTTCCGGGGCGAATAGTCACTTCGATCCCGGGAAACTTCGTGTAAAGTCCGGCGAGCAATCTCGCCACCGGGCAAACGTAATAGCGCCTTAGTCAGGAACATCTCAGCATGAAGATCAGGTCAGTCAAAGCTATCGAAGTCGATGTAACTCCACATCCAACGACGAAGCCACGTGTACCTCAGCTAGAAACCAACGGTTTCGTCAGCCCTATGCAGCGCTATCCCGAACTGAAACGTGGCGACTGGGGCAACAACTGGAAGCGCACAGCGTGTGTGGTTACTGCTGAAGACGGCACGTGGGGATTCGGTCTGACTGCCCACAGCGGCGTAACCGTTCCTCTGATTAACGATCACATCGGCCCGCTAATCGTGGGCGAAAACTGCATGGCCACCGAACGAGTGTGGGACCTGATGCAGAAGGCAACATCACCGTACGGAACGGCTGGCGTATCGAGCTTTGCGATCAGTGCTGTCGACAACGCTTTATGGGATCTCAAGGGCAAGTTGCTCAACAAGCCGGTATACGAAATTATTGGTGGACCTCAGAAAGAAAAAATCTTCTGCTACGCCAGCAATACCGATCTTTCCTACGGCACAGAAAATTCGATTGAATGGTTTCTTGAACTCGGATTCAAAGCCGTAAAACTGTTCTTACGTGAAGGCCCCGACGCCGGGCTGCCGGGACTGAATCGCACCGAAGAGCTTGTGGCGAAAACCCGTGAACAGGTTGGTCCTGATGTCGAAATAGCGGTCGACTGTTGGATGTCGATGAACACCGACTACATGGTGCGACTCGCCGAAACGCTGCGGCCCTACAAAATCAAGTGGCTTGAGGATTACATGCTGCCTGAAGACATGGACAGCTACTTTAATCTTCGTCAGCGAATTCCCTATCAAACCCTTGCGACCGGTGAGCACTGGTACTCGATTCACCCGTTCGCGCTGGCGGCAAGTCACGGTTTGGTCGATATATTCCAACCCGACCTGCAATGGGTTGGCGGCTTAACAGCGGGAATCAAGATCTGCCATCTGGCCGAAGCGCACGGACTA
Organism: Dehalococcoidia bacterium; assembly: GCA_963694185.1. Taxonomy (GTDB): domain Bacteria; phylum Chloroflexota; class Dehalococcoidia; order Lucifugimonadales; family Lucifugimonadaceae; genus Lucifugimonas. Next base: position 5,703 of record CAVOCL010000061.1, on the reverse strand, counting down.
ACCGTGATCCCGCACGCAAGCACAAATTACCCATACGGTCAGCACCTGGCTTATGCGATGTCATCGGTAATGTGGGCAGAACGATCCGAAGGCGTGGCACCTCCGGGAGTTCCATTGGAAGAACTGGTTGTGCTGCCGGGAACACCGATCATTAAAGACGGTTACCTGACACCTTCGAATGCCCCGGGTTTCGGCTTCGAATTCGATCTCGACTGGATTGAACAACGAGCTACATAGGCGAGAAATTGACTGGTCGGCGAATTCAGGTTGCGCTTCGGTGTGGGTGCGGGAGTAGTATGGCGCCCATGCCAAAGATATATGAGCGTGAAGATTCGAGCTCCACTGCTTGAGCGAGGTCCCAAAATCTACAAGAACAACGCCGATTGATCCAAACGACCGAGCCGACAATTACAAGTGGAAAGCATTTACCGCCATCGGTATCTCTTTCTTCACGATGGTCGCAAGCATGGGCATGGTGTTCATTGCACTGACTCAGATCGCGGCAACATTCGAAGTGACGCTTCGGTCTGCATCATGGGTCGTAATCGCACAGGGCCTGACCATCAGCGCATTCATGATGCCGATGGGCAGATTGGCCGACATTGTCGGGCGAAAAAGAATTCACCTTATCGGGTTGGTTTTTTTCGGAACCGGATCTGTATTTACTGCGCTCGCTCCTACTTTTGGCCTACTGATTGCTGCCAGGGTTTATACGGCGATCGGAAACTCAATGGGGCAGTCGGTCGGAACCGCCATGGTGCTTTCCGTGTTCCCCGCACGTGAGCGGGGTAAAGCGATTGGGGCCCAAACTACCGCCGTCGCAGTCGGTGGCGCAACAGGGCCCGTTATCGCCGGATTGGTGCTTAATTTCCTGCCGTGGCAGGCGCTCTTCTTGATGCTGACAATCCCAATTGGGATAGCGTTTATCGCTGGATATTTCATACTTGACGAAAAAATTGTCAGTCAGCAACGTGGCGGTCCCAAGCCTGCATTCGACAAGGTTGGCGCAGTTGTTTCGGCAGTAACAATCACCATATTAGTGATCCTGATAAACAACCCGTTCGGAGTCCCAATCCTCTCGCCACTGATCATCGGCGGAATCGCTTCGGCATTCGGGCTGTTCGCATTCTTCGTCTGGTGGGAGCTGAACTCCGACTCTCCGATGCTCGATTTGCGGATGTTCCAGAACGTCGTGTTCTCGCTTGCGGTCGCAACGAGATTCTTGGGATTTTTAGGGACGACTGCAGTTCGATTCCTGATGCCGATCTATCTGATCAGCATGCGCGATATCGGAGAAGCGGTAGCTGGCGGGGTGTTATTCCTCAGCTCGGTCGGTATGGCCGCCGCCGCAAGTTCATCTGGGCGTATGGGCGATAAGATCGGCGAACGACCGTTCACGATTGTCGGCTTCCTGATGCTGGTGTTCACGGCCATAACGTTCATGTTTTTCAAATCTGACACGGCTCTGTGGATTGTTATGCTCGTGCTACTCATCAACGGAGTTGCCATGGGGCTCTGGGGCGTGCCGAACAACAGCACAATTCTTGGCAGCGTGAGTAAAGAGCAGTTCGGTGTTGTTGGGGCATTGACGAACCTGACTCGAAACGTCGGTAACGTTGCGGGTCAGGCAGTGGCTTCAGCAGTAGTGGTGGGCGTGATGGTCGCCGATGGGTTCGATATACCGCTGAGTGACATCACCGGCAATAAAGGCGCCAGCGATTCGTTCATGAACGGCTGGAAATACGCTTACGCACTTGTGACGTTCTTCTCGCTAATCGGTCTGGCACTTGCGATTGTCACGAAACCGAAGCCGAACGTGTACGACGATTAACTAGCTCGCCGGTTCGGTAATCTCGTGAAGTTTGTTGAGTTCGAGATCTGCGACGTCGATCGTTAAACCGCTCGGCCAAACGATAGTCGCTACGACAGAATCGCTGCTCCCAAGACCAAAGTGAGAATCGAGCGAACTCATCGAAAGGAAGCTCGAGGATCCGAGCACTTCTTTCATCTGTGTAACTTCGATGCCGTCATCGCTCAGATGAGTCACCGTGATTTTCGCGCCAATGGCATCTGCATTAGAACCGGTGCCATCGATCGCCATTCGGCCCTTGAGCCGGAACGATATCCAATGATTGTCGCCACCTGAGTTAATCCACACGAACAATGGCCCACCTACAACCGCACGCTCGCCTTCAGCGAGAAAGGTTTCACCGTTGCTGTTGGTGCCAATCACGTCAACGAACCCATCGCCGTTCAGGTCACCAACCGCCACGCCCTTGCCGTTCTCATGGAACTCGGTGCCCAAACGCTGTTTCGTGCGGTTGAAATCATGATGGTCTGGATCGATGACCGAATAGTCGGCCGCCAGAGCATCAATCATCCTTGACTCAACGGTAACGTCCTTGAATGTGCCATCGCCTGCGTTCTGTAGCAAGCGACCAAACCCGGGAGCGAAGTCACCGTTAGGACCCTCTCCTCGGGCCGCCAGTGAGCCTAGCCAGTAAAGATCCTGGTCAGCATCGTTATCCATATCGAAGAATGCCGTGCCAAACCCAAACTCGTACGTCTCAAAACCCGTTAGTAGTTCAGCGCCCTCGAAATCAGCAATTAGTGAAGTGGGAGGCAATACAGTGCTTGCTGTCACGCTCGTTTCGCCAGTCACGAACACAAACGCCCCGTGGCGATCTGGATCATCGCCCTCGTTAACTCGGTTTTCGATTAGGGCGTGGAAACAGGTTCCCGTATCGGTTGAGTGGTAGTAAGCGCAGTCCGCAGAAGGCACGCCCGGCCATGGACGTTCGAGCGGGTGGAAACCCATGTTTGTTACGAACACGTCGAGGTCGGAGTCACCGTCGTAATCACCCAGTGCAAAGCCCATCCACTGACCCAGCTGGTCGATACCGAGCTGCTCCTCGATTGACGTAAACGAAATGCCATCAGAGTCGGAATCGTTGCGATAGACCTTTAACCGATCACCGTCATCGCCAACCCACAGATCAAGATCGCCATCAGCGTCGTGATCGAACATCAACGTTGTCCACGTTTGCCCTGCGGGATCGCCGACTATGTTGCCGTTGGCATCGACTAAGCTGGCATCGAATCCCTCCATACTGCCGCCGGGCCCAGGAAAGGTAATCGGGTTGCCGTCGAGATCACGCATTCTGATCTGAGGTGAAATCAAACCCGCCGATTCGGTCATGTCCGAGAATGTCAGGTCACCGTTGTTGTGGAAAAAAGTGTTGAAATGCCCATGATGACGAGAGTTATCGAAGCGAACGAAATCCTGATCCGCCCGGTTGCCAACATAGATATCCAGATAACCATCGTTATCGACGTCACCACAAGCGATGCTCGCCGCTGAACGGATATTCACGTTCTTGGAGAACGCTGAAGCCGTGATGTCGGTGAAAGTTCCATCGCCGTTATTGTGGAAGAGGCGGTCTTGAATGACGGGGATGAGCGACGGGTTCTGGTTGATCGCACGATAGTCGAGGTTGTCACCGATACGACCCTGCGCTCCAACGTAAAGATCCTGATAACCATCGTTGTCGAAGTCGCACGCAGCCACGGCGGTGGAGTTGTGGGTGCTGGCGGCTACTCCAACCTCGGCTGCCATCTCTGTGAATTGTCCCTCGCCATCGTTGCGGAACAGCTTGTTGGGTCCACCACGAGTGATCTGGAACACAGCGCCCGATTCGCCAGATGTCACATAGAAATCTTGGTCGCCATCCCGGTCGAAATCGAATATCACCACGCCCGGATAGCGGTTCTCAATCATCGCCTCAGGACCGATGAGCGGCGCTATGTTTTGGAAAGGTGCCAACTCGTCGATGGCAGGAACGCCATCAAAGACTGATGGATAGTCGTCCAGATTCACTGGATCGGATGCCGAGGCTAAAAATAGTTCCTCAACAGTGCGCTGCTCCGACGCCTTGGCAATTCGATCGCTCAACCCCGCATCTTCCCAGATGTACGCCCCGCCCAATAGCACGAGCAGTCCGCCCGCTGCACCCACGCCCCAAGTCGCCGTTGCAAAAGTCGCAAGCGCTTTTCGAGGCATGATCTTCGCAAGACCCCAGAACGTAACCGGACCTCCAGCCGCCGCAGCGAACAGCAACGTAGCAGCCGGGGCAGTGCCCATCCCTAGCAGCAACAACAAAGCAACTAATGGAATTTCAAATAGCAGGGGAACATTGATCAATAACCCGAACGTTGCGGCCAGCAGCACCCCTCGAACGTCGTTGCCGAGATAGGTGGCGACAATTTCCGGACTGAGCCACTGAATAACGAATCCACTAGCGAAACCGGCCAGAATCATGATCGGCCCGAGTTTTCTCACATAGCCAAAAGACGCTTTCGCCCAGTGCCTGAACGCTGGGGTTACCGCCTCTTTCCAGCCGACTAAATCGGCAGGGTCCTGATAGGTGTCGGGTATTTCGATCGGTTTCTCACGATCCCGCCGAACGCTGTAGACCACGATCGGTCCGATGATCAGCGCGCCCACGACCGCCAGTATCAACCGACTGAATCCGAGCACCGGGCTGAACACGAAAAATACCATCGCCAACGCGGGAATGTTCAGCGTGGTCGATCCCTGCACCATCGCTACGGCGCCCTCGATGCTGGCTCGCTTGTGGAATGCCGACGACACCGGAACGATGCAGGCTGAACACAGGTTCATCACGCCGCCAGCAGCAGCCCCTTGTACCGTTCGCCTGAATACTCCAGCGGTAGGAAGCCCCTTGCCGATGGACTTGGAAAAGAGGAACGCTTCTGCTAGGCCGGCTGTAACGAAGGCAAATGTCATACCTACGGTCACGAGTCGCAGGTATGTGATCGAGAACTTTATCCAGCGCGTAGTGAAGCTAACGCCAGGGTCGCGTTCAATACAAAATCCCTGGAAACACTGGCTGGTTGGCGAGGTGACAGCGTCGAGGTCTTCGCCGACGATACCGATCTTCGGCAGGCGGTTGAACGCCAGAAACATACCCATGATGAGGGCAAGCAGAACCAGCCCCACAACGAGTCGTTTTCGATCGGCGGTTGCAAACATTATTTGCGGAACCTATCGCGCAACCGGCTGGCGAAATCCGATTCACCCTCTGGAGGCGGAATCAGAACCCACAACAGGAAAAGTCCGCCAAAAATGACGGTCGGCAGGGTCACTTCGAGCCACCATTCAGGCATTTATTAGAGATGCTCCCGAGATCAAGTCACAGCCGAGAAACCGGCTTTCCGCTAATTGTGATTAAACAAGCCAAATAACAATAACCTGAATCGCCGACCGCGCCGAACGTGTGACGAAGTGTGTATCAGGCAATTTTCGAACTGTTCGATATCTTCTAACGACGTTCAGTTGCACACGGATCGCAGTTTTGTGGTGAATTTGGCAATCTGGCCAGCGGTTTCCTGATAATCAGCGAGTTACAGAAATTAGTGGTGGGAACGATATAAGATCGCCTTCCTCGATCAGCCCGGCCGTCTAGAACCGAGTTCACCCACCGCAATGCTCAGCCACTTTCCCGATCCCGACTTACCTGACCACAGCGATATTCGTCAGTTGGAAGGTTCACGCACTGTTCCGAAAAGCCACGCCAATCTGACCTGCCCCAAAAACCTGTACCACTCGTTATGTTAGTCCGACGGCCTCCTTCAACCTGATTGTTTCCGGTGCCGGTGTCCGGTATCCGAGTGAACTGTGCG
>CAVOCL010000060.1:0-8624 GCA_963694185.1 Dehalococcoidia bacterium | reverse complement strand
TCGGCACTCGTAGCGGTAGTTGAGCGACATGATGTAGGCAAACACGTTGTCCATCGCCGTGATATCGCTCAGTTCGTCACCAGTAATATCGATTCCCATCACGGTTTTGGGCTGATGAATCACCACGATTGGAATCGGGCTTCCCGCCGTTACCTGCTCGAAGTACTCCTGAATCGGGGCGGTGTTGGCCTTGCCACCCTTCGGTGGAATTCGCACGCGGACCATGTCGGCCCCCGCCTCTGCGTATAGATTTGCCAGTCTCACAGCTTCGGTTGGTGATAGTGCGTCGATCCCAGCGATCACGAATTTTCGATCTGCGTGGGCTTCTACGACCGTTTTGAGGGCTAAAATCTTCTCAGGCTCGCCTATGTGGAACTCTTCACCACCGTAGGTTCCAACTACAAACCCTGACAGTGCTGTTCCGGAAAATTTATCGACGTTACGCGCCAATGCATCCAAGTCCAGCGACTCATCAGCCTTGAAAGGCATGTTTGTCGGGGCAACAATTATCGGGTCGGTGGTAGGTACAGCCATCTGAGATCCTGATCGATTTAACGTTTAGCGCATCACAGGTAGTGAGATCGGAAACAAAAATACTACCTCTACTTTTGAGTTGAATGTCGTAACGATCACGAAATCTTCATCATTGATCGAGCAAAAAGAATCCCAAAGTAATCCAATGTGCGTTTATCGTTATTGGTTGAAGTTGAACAGGGCGCCTGCATTTTTTCGTGGCACAAGTCCAATCAAGACCAACTCAGGAACCTCATTATTTTGAACAAAATCACTGCTCTACCCGTTCTGCTGATCGCGCTTTTGGCGCTTGCAGCCGTCAGTTGCGGCGCAGATAGCGAACCCGTTGCTACTGCGGTACCGAACGGATTAATAGTGCTGGCCGCAACGTCGGACATAGGACTCGGTACGGCGAGAATACCGCTCAACATTCAATTGCTAGATGGATCAAGAATCGACGATGCTGCCAGCGATCTAGAAGTCACTTACACGGCACCCGACTCTGATGAAGCACGCACGGTTACCGACCTCACCTGGCGTGTGTGGCCCGTACGCAGCGGGGTTTACACAGCCACCATGAATTTCGATCAGGTCGGAATGTGGAAGCTCGAAGTGCGCTCGAAGTCGAATGAGAACTTGATGCCGGCAGGCAGTGGAATATTGGTCAGAGCGGTGACTGAAGCTCCCAATATCGGTGATCCGGCGCCTCTCTCGAAGACTAAAACGAGTCCTGAAGACGGAAGCCTGAAGTCGATCACCAGCGCATTCGATCCGGATCCTGATCTTTACGCGATCAGCTTCGATGATGCAGTCGCAACAGGCAAACCGACTGTCATATCGTTCTCAACACCCGCCTACTGTGCGACTGGGACGTGCGGACCGCAGACCGAGGTACTGGGCCAGCTCGACGATAAGTACAAAGGTCGAGCAAACTTCATTCACGTTGAGATATTCGACAATCCAGAAGAAATGCTCGCTGAGGGTGATCCCTCACTCGGAATCGAATCCCCTGTCATCCACGAGTGGGAGTTCCACACCGATCCATGGACGTTCGTAGTCGAGGGCTCAGGCATCGTCGCCGCAAGGTTCGAGGCGTTTGTCACATTCGACGAGATTGAAGAAACGTTAATAGTGGTGCTGGACGGCGCTTAGTCACTAATTTCAAGGATCAACAGATCTCCGGAATCCGTTTTTTCATACTCGACGGTGACCTTCTCGCGGAGCGCGCCATGTTCGTTCAGATGTGTTGGCGTAAATCCTGAAAACGTGCCTGTTCCTTGAAACGTCCACTCTTTACCTGAAGCGTCTTCGATTGTGAGGCTGGCAATTGTTGTCAATGAAGCCTGCTCAACGTTAATTACCTGACCCTCAACGCTTTCAGAGCCACCCACAACAGTCAAAATCCCAAATGCAATCAATAGTGCAACCGCAACGACGAGCAATACAGGTATCAAGATTCGAGTTTTTATCATCGTTGAATTCTAGCAATACCCAGTTCATACGCTGATTACGAAGTCGCTCCGATTACCGTTCGAATTTTCTGGCAATTCTGTGCTTACTGCTAACAAGCCGGCAGTTTTCCTACTCTTAATCTGACACGACATTCTGATTTCATCTGGCCAATAGCTTGTTGATAACGCGAATTTCAACTCATGCAGGTGGTATCTTCGACGACGTATCTCTCGGGAAAGCCTGTAATAGATCATTACGAACCGTTTTCCCATTGTGGCATTCCGCAGCCACCCAGAGAAAAGTAGCTGAACCCCTAACTTGCAGAACCCTTTCGCACCAAGACCAGGCGATAAAGTCGTCCGAAGACCGCGACAGTCTGAAATGTCGCCGATTCGTACTCGCGTAGAAAGACGCGCAGTGTCGGTGCGCGGCCCAACATCGCCGATGATGCTGGTATACAGCTTCTTCGCTGTAGCGGCGGTTGGAGCGCTGTTTTTGTCATTGCCGGTGTCGAACACGGCTTCAGAATTTCTGTCGCCTGTCGGGACCTTTTTCACCTCGGTATCGGCGATGACCGGCACCGGTCTAATCGTTTATGACACCAGGGAGGCTTGGACTGGATTCGGACAGGGAGTGATCGCCGGGTTGATATTCATCGGTGGACTGGGATTTATGACCGGAGCTGCGTTCTTGCTGCTCATAACGGGTCGTCGTTCGAGCTTGCAGGGTCGACTGGTAGTAGGAGCGGGACTTGATGACAGTCGACTAGGGACAATTGCCACACTTGCACGAAACATCATCCTGATGGCGATTATCGTTCAGATTATTGGGGCAATATTCATATTCGTCCGCTGGTACATCGTCTCTCCTATTTGGGAAGGTATGTCGCTCAGTGATGGTATTTGGCAGAGCATTTTCACTTCAATTTCTTCCTTCAATAATTCGGGATTCGAAATTCTTCCAGATGAACTGGTAGGTGGTGCAAGCCTGATCGGTTTAAGCCGAGACATTCCGACATTGCTCATCATTGGTGCAATGATCCTCATCGGCTCGACTAGCTACGCAACACTCGGAAACGTGGTTGAAATTAGAGGGTGGCACAAACGTGCGCTCGGGTCGAAGCGAGTACTTGTGGGAACAGGTGTACTCGCGATAATCACTCTCGGTGCTTTCGCCACATTTATCGGCGTAAATCGTGATCTGCAGCCGTTGAGAATTCTCGGACTAATAATCCTAACTATTTCAGCAAGCTACGCCACCTTTGCCTACGTGATCAGAATCCGCAAGTGGCGCATGCTGACTCTCGATACCAAACTTGTGCTTGTGGGCATTGGCGTGATGCTGTTGATCGGCTTCGTTTCGTTCATGTCTCTTGAATGGACAAATTCGGCGACGATTGGTGATGAATCAGTCAGAAGCAAGTTGACACAGGGGGCTTTCCACACCATCAACCGAACTGCCGGGTTTTCCACATTCAACTATGGCGAAATGCATACTGCCAACCTGAGCGTGACTGAAGGCTTAATGTTTGTCGGTGGCGTGTCGGCCTCGACGGCGGGCGGGATCAAGGTAAGTACTTTCATGGTGATTGTTCTTGCGTCGTTTGCGATTTTCAGTGGTAAACAACGGACAACCGTGTTCGGGAGAGAGATTCCGAGAGTAAACGTTCAGCGAGCTTTCGCTGTTGGCGCTACTGCGGTTGCAGTAGTGCTTGTGTTGGTCGTAGCTCTATTCATCGTTCAGCCGGGCCTGGATTTCCGCACGGGTGTTTTCGAAATCATTTCGGCGTTCGGTACCGTCGGTTGGTCTGCGGGGGCTACGCCGCATCTGAACGATGGTGCGCAAATAGTCTTATCGATCACTATGTTCACCGGTCGTTTTGGGCCACTAATCATCGCCCTCTTCATGGCAGGCCGTGAACGACAGGACTCGATTCGCTATGCAGCAGAACGCATTCGAATCGGATAGCCGAACATCATCTCACCACCCTCCCAGCTTTTTAGGAAACGCTGTGTAAATGAAGATCACCGCAATAGAAATATCGGTATTCGAACTGCCGATGTACCCCGCAATCACGCAGGTGATCGAGACTCGATCTTCGCCGAATCTCCGTTGGAGGCAAGCGTTTGGATCCGGAGGTCCAGTGCCTATTCAGGTAATTCGGGTCTCGACCGATGAGGGTATCGACGGCATCTGCACGGTCGGCGACTGGCGCTATACGGAAATGACGTGGCGGCAGATAGGCCAGCTTCGAGAATTGGCCATCGGCGAAGATCCACTTGATCGAGACCGTCTTCTCTCGAAGCTGAACACAGCAAGCAGATTTTTTGAACCCGGATGGTTCGGTGGGTTCGATAATTGCCTGTGGGACATCGCCGGGAAGGTCGCGGGCCTTCCAGTGGCGAAGTTGCTTGGCGGTGCCCGAGAGCGAGTGCAGGCCTACTACAACACGGCAGGAAGAACAGCCGATGAGCTACTGCGAGATGGCGAGATCGGTCTTGAATCTGGATATTCAGTGCTCAAGGATCATCTGGCATTTCCTTTCGAAGAAAACATCAGAGTATTCGAAAAGTTCAGGACCACGTTTGGCGATCAAGTTGGTCTGATGCATGACGCAGCTCTCGTGAATTACAGCTTTGATGAAGCAATAACCGTTGGTGAGGCTCTAGCGGATCTCGATTTCATCTGGTTCGAAGAGCCGATCGATGATCGAGAGCATGAGAACAACGTCAGGTTGTGCGAAGCCCTCAATATTCCTATTGCCGGTGCGGAAACGCTGATGCACGATCCACAACTTGGCCAACTGTGGCTCAAAACAAAAGCCGTCGACATTCTCAGAGTCTGCGGAAGACACGGAACTACTCCGCTGCAGCAGTCGGCTCAATATGCGGCATCGCTTGGTGCAAACGTAGAACCCAACTCGTACGGGCCCCTGTTCGGGTTGGTTCATGCCCACATCGACTGCGGAATTGAAAACATTGCGTGGTTCGAGAACGCCCCGCCAGCAAACGGCGCCGATATGGGCGAAGAGATCGGCCTACTGAACCCGATCAGGCCGGTCGATGGCTGGGTCACCTACCCCGATGCCTCCGGTTGGGGCGCCGAATGGGACTGGAAGCAGTTCGAAAAGCAGCGTGTGGCGGTTATCTAGTTAAAGAAAAAGAGACGGACAAGTCCGCCTCTTTTTCGTAAATGATCGCTATTCAGCTGGTTACCACTGAACGAACATTGGCATTACGACGTGTGTGTAGCCTTCGTGTTTGGCCGACCGGAATACCCCTGGGCTCGACGGCGTGGTTGTCTCAAGATCAATATCGTCGCCATTCATCACGTTCAGCACGTCCATCAGGAACTTGCTGTTGAACGCCACTTTGGTTTCTTCGCCTTCAACCGATGCATCGAGTTCGTTCTCGTTAGATCCAACCTCTTCTGCTCGTGAAATTACTTTCACTGCTCCAGTTGCATCGCCATCGCCGGGGCTCACGACAATACGAATGATTCCGCTTCCATCTCGAGCGAAAATTGATGCCGCCCGTGTCGCTTGAACCATGCTTGAAAGATTGATTGTTGCCTTCGTTCCGTAGCTGGTCGGCATGAGCTTTTCGTAGTCAGGGAAGGTGCCCTGAACCAGTGCAGTAACAACTTCAGAAGTATCGAGGCGGAATTTTGCTGATCGGCCATTGGCATCGATTGACAGTTCGACGCTCGATGATCCATCCCCAAGAAGACGTTCGACTTCTGCCAACGTTTTTGCCGGTATGATCACGCCGACTTCTTCCTCAACCGATGCGCCCAGCTTCCCGCTCTCAACAGCGAGGCGGAAGCCATCAGCTGCAGCGAGAGTGAACTTATCGTCTGCGAGCTCAACTTTCACGCCCGTAAGCACTGGTCGTGAGTCATCGGTCGCTGCCGCAAATACAACTCGTTCCAACGCTCCCCTGAACGTGTCAGCAGGTATCGTGACCGACGCTCCACCTTCCACGGTTGGAATCGGTGGAAATTCTTCAGCAGCGATGCCATTGATCGTGCCGTTGAACTTGTCGCAAGTAACCACAACGCCGACTGGATCGGTCTGGAAATCGATATTTACTGTTTGACCGGGAAGCGAGTTCACGAAATCAGTGAGCATGCGGGCGGGAATGGTTACGCTGCCCTCACCTTCAATTTGAGCACCAATCCAGGTGCTTATCGAAATTTCAGTGTTCGTTGCGGTCAGTTTCAACTGACCGTTATCGCCTTCAAGAAGCACATTCTGCGTTACCGGCAGCGTTGCTCGGGCTGCAACTGCTCGGCTGACATTCGCCAAGCCGCGGCTAAGATTTTCTCGAAGACAAGTAACCTGCATGCTGTTCCTCTAACTTGAAATTCATTCGGGCGCGCACTAATACACAATATAGGGGGTCGCAGTATAGGTAGAACCACAAGGGTTGGTCAATTTAGCGCGGCATGTATTACGTGACGATTTTTCAGTTTTGTCTATTCAACGATAAAATGCCGCAAACGTCGATCTGAACTGCCAGAATAGATCGCCGATCACAGTTCTCGATAAAAGGCCAACAAAGTAATTAATGAATAACTCCCGATTTAGCGAAGTGATACAGATGGTTGCCGATGGCAAACTGACGGCCGAGCAAGCAACTGCTGAACTGAGCCTTACCACCCCTCCGTCCGATCTGGGCGATCTGGATTTCGCCACTGTCGACCACAACCGAGCCGACAGAATTGGCTTTCCTGAAGTTGTATACGGGCTAAGTAAGACGCCAAATGACACCGCCGTGATCGCCGCTCGAATTTACGAGCACTCAGATGTTGTGCTTGTTACAAAATCTTCCAAAGAAGCCTTCGAACTGTTTCAAAAATCAGTGCCGGAAGCCGTGTGGGAAGAAGGACCACGGGCGATATGGGCCGATCGCCGTGCAAAAACCGATCTAATTACCGGCGTTGTGGTTGTCGCGGCGGGCACTTCGGATCTTCCCATTGCGCGAGAAGCTGTTTTGACTGCAACTCTGATGGGCTGCGACGTAAATATGATCACCGATGTGGGGGTTGCTGGTCTTCATCGGCTGTCAGCCAAGGCTGACGAACTCAACAGCGCACGAGTGATCATCGTGGTTGCTGGAATGGAAGGCGCACTGCCGAGTGTGGTTGGAGGGCTCGTACGTGCTCCGATCATCGCCCTACCCACCTCTGTGGGCTACGGAGCGAGCCTAGGGGGCGTTGCAGCATTGTTGGCCATGTTGAATTCGTGTGCACCGGGTGTATCGGTGGTGAATATCGATAACGGCTTTGGGGCCGGCTACCAGGCTGCTTCGATAGTCGGAGCTACGTGGTCTTGATATAGCCTGCGGTTACGAGTGGATTGAACTGAAATCGTGTTAACGAAAAAGCGCCCCAGCGAATTGCCGGGGCGCTTTTTTTGAATCTAGATTCTAGAGTCGTTTACTCGAGTGATTTCAGGTAAGCGATCAAGTTCTTCACGTCATCGTCGCTGAAGTAGTCGAACGAAGGCATCACTGCCGGGAAGCCGTCAACTAGGAATGCGCCCGGTTCTCGAACAGACTGCTCAATGTATGCTTCGGCGTCGAGCGATGTACGGCTACCTGCTCGGGCATATATGCCACCAAGGCCAGGGCCAACGACTTTGTTGTCACCAGTTGAGTGGCAACCACCACAGCTTATAAACAGGTTCTGACCCGCTTTGGCATCACCAGCACTCACTGCAGGGGCTTCTTCAACTGGTTCTGCTGGATCAACTTCCTTTTCAGGTTCGGTGCTTTCAGGCTTTTCCACTTCAGAAGCAGCCGTTGGGCTGAACTCAACTGGTTCCTGAGTAGGAATCACTTCTTCAGAGCATGCGGCCAATACAAACAGTGTTGAGATCGAAGCCACAATCAATATATATACACGTTTACCCGACACAATTTCGTCCTTCATAGATGAACTGGTCGATTCGCCCGTAATTCACGTTCGATCGACCCGTCAGAAATATCGTTCTCAATCCACGTTAGCAACAGCCCGAAACACGGTCAATCAACTTGCGTTAATAATTTGCATGGGAATTACGGGCGAGCGTTCACCCGCGCCGATGTCACCCTGAGATGCGTCTGATCTCAATTTCTTCGCCTGGGGCGAGTGCTACACGACGAATTTCGATTCCCAGTTTCAGTAGCCAGTAGCTCAAAGTCGCCTTGCTAACGCCCAATCGCTTGGCCGCCCCGGTGAGCCCGACCTCGTTGACCATCTCGGGAAGTGCCTTCTCAAGCGGTCTTCGCAACTTTCGTTCAGCAAGAACCATCTTCTTTGTTTTTGCGCCTTGCATTCGTCTCCCCTATTCCTAGTCTGTATCCCAGTAGTGAATGTAGTTGTCAGGGTTTCGAATCACCCTGCGAATCGAGAACCGATTACGACCACTTTAGACCGCACTCACCAATCAATTACTCGCCCTAACCAACCCTAACCAACCTCCCGAAAGACTACCGAACAACCGTCGAACAAGTCAAGAACATGTTCCGTCTTTAATTTATACTTGTTCGAAACTAATTAGGAATAACATCTATTTATATAATAATATTTATTCTTGATTTGTTCTTGAATGCAATAGGCTCAACAGATGCGCGTTGATGGCGGACCGCAAACGTTCAAACAACACGCACTGCACC
>CAVOCL010000059.1:0-8636 GCA_963694185.1 Dehalococcoidia bacterium | reverse complement strand
ATCGTTTGCCTCGCCAGCGTGCACGCGTATGTCGGTATCGAGAACTGGACCGCTTACGGAACCGCCAAAGCTGGTCTTCGCCGCATGGTGAAAGGCTTTGCCATCGACCTGAAGGGTCACAACATCAACGCTAACTGCATTGCGCCGGGGGCTATTTCGAACAGATTGCCAGATGCCGACGATGATGACGTAATTGATGGTGCGCCGCACGATCCTTCGCGATTTACTTCGCACTTGCCAGCAGCCAAAGGCGGACTTCCAAGCGACATCGCAAATGCTGTGCTGTATCTCACTTCTGAGTTGGGTCAATACGTAAACGGCGAGACGATTCTTGTCGATGGCGGCATGATCGCAACGAAGAAAATGCAGGACTAGGCGTTCAGAACGGATCGATAAAACCATGACCACAAAACTTCTTGAAGGTAAAAAGGCGCTTATCACTGGTTCCCGCCGTGGTATTGGGGCCGGCATTGCGCAGCTGTTTGCCGAACACGGAGCCGATGTTGGCATCAACGACGTTGTGCGTGACGATGAGGCGGATAAGACCATCGCTGCGGTTGAATCTCTTGGACGGAAGGCATCGTGGCATCAGGCCGACGTTGGCAATGCCGATGACCGATCCCGGATGCTCGACGAATTCGTTGCCGAGCACGGTCGGATCGACATCCTAGTCAACAACGCCGTCGCATCGCGTGACATGCGCTTCACGGAGATCACAGAGGAGTTCTGGGATCATCTAGTGGGTCACGCCCTGAAGGGTTATCTGTTTATGGCCCAGAGCGTAGCCAACCGCATGATCGAGCATGGTCACGGTGGCAGCATTATCAATATCAGCAGTGTCCACAGCTACCGAGCGTGGCCGCATGACACGGTGTATGGCATCGTGAAGGCCGGGCTAAACCGCATGGTGCTGTCGATGGCTCACGATCTGGCGGGCACCGGTATTACTGCGAATTGCGTTGCGCCAGGGTATATCGATAGCCGGGTGCTGCCTGAGGATCAGGAGTCGGGGCGAGGTAACGACGAGTATTTGGGTTCCGCTCTTGGGTTTATTCCAAGTAGGCGAGGTGGCCTGCCTAAGGACATCGCAGGAGCATGCGTGTTTCTGGCGTCAGATCTTGGCGAATACGTGAATGGCCAAACGATAACGGTTGATGGCGGATTCTTGGCCGGGGGCTACCCGCAAGATTCACAGCCACTCGAGCCGGGCATGCCGGGGGCGGTTGAGTAGTCATGGCTGATCAGGACGGATACAGCGACATTCCTCACGTCGAAACGAAGCAAGAGCGTCTGGTATATCCGACGCCGTGGTTCGATTTTTACTACGACGAAACGATTCGCACCGACGGACAGCCCGGCAATTATTCGTGGGCTCGCATCCATTCCGGCAATGGTGGAGTGATGGTCGTTCCGGTGACTCCTTCAGGACAATATCTGTTGATCAGGATTTATCGGTACCCGGTGAAAAAGTACATGTGGGAATTTCCAGCGGGGATGATCGAAGATGGTGAAACGGCCGTTGTTTCGGGTAGTCGAGAACTGACCGAAGAAACGGGAATCGTTGCTGAAAAAGTCGAGTTTTTGGGACATCAAACGCCGATATCCGGGTTCGTAGGCGATACGTTCTACACGGTGTTGGCACATCTTCCTGAGATTGAACCGAGTGATGTCACTCCCCAGCTAGATGAAGGCATAGTCGATGCCAAACTCGTGACTCGACAGGAAATTGTAGCGATGGCGGCGAGCCAGGAAATAGAGGACGGCGTGACCCTGATGTGCCTGGCGCGCTACTGGGCGTATTTGGAACTGAACGCTGGAGAGATTGGTGGAGAAGCATGAAAGACATCTACTCGCATATCGATTCGCACGTTGATGAGTCGATAGAACTGCTATTCGAACTAGTTCGGCAGCCTTCGATATCAGCGCAGAAACTTGGCTTCGATAAAGCACCGGGGTTGATGAAAGAAATTCTCGAACGCAACGGATTCGACGCCGAAATCGTGCCTGTGCCTAACGACGGCTTGCCAACGGTATACGGCTTTTTACCTGCATCCGGCGAGGGTGTTGATCCTTCGACCGCCCCTACCCTGTTGTTCTACTGTCACTACGACGTACAGCCGGTCGATCCGCTTGAGCTGTGGGACACCGATCCGTTCGAGCCAACCCGAGTTGGAGACCGCTTATATGGCCGAGGAATGTCCGACGATAAGGGCAACATAGGTGCTCGATTGGCAGCGATCAGCGCGTTCAGGGAAGAGCGCGGCGGCGTTCCCTGCAATATCAAGATGTTCTGCGAAGGCGAGGAAGAATCGGGGTCGATAAACCTTCCAGATCTCATCGCCGAGCGTGGCGATGATTTTCGAGCCGACGCCTGTATCTGGGAAGGCGGAGGTCGGAATCTGAACGGCGACCCGTTCATGTATCTGGGGCTTAAAGGCGTACTTGGAGTTGGACTCAGCGTCAGCATGCTTTCTGGGGACGCACACTCGTCGTACGCGGCTATATTGCCATCGGCAGCGTGGCGATTGTTGCGAGCTCTGGCCACGATCAAAGACGATGACGAGCGGATTCTGATCGAAGGATTTTACGATGGAATCACAGAGCCAAGCGCTGAAGCTGTTGCAGCGGTCGAAACACTACCGGATGACGCTCCAGAGTGGCTCGACACGTTTGGCGTAGACGGATTCGTGAAGGGTCTCGATGGCGAAGACCTACGCAAGCAGCTGACTTTCCAGCCGACAGCGAACATAGCGGGACTCGATTCCGGCTATCAGGATGCCGGGCTCAAAACCGTTCTGCCTGCCATGGCGAAAGCCAAGATGGACTTCCGTTTGGTGCCTGAACAACGTCCGTATGACATTTTCGACAAACTGCGAAAGCATCTTGATAAGCACGGTTTTGAGGATGTTGAGATCGAGATACTTGGCGCAGTGAATCCGTATCGCACCGATCTCAATTCGCCGTGGGTCCAACTTGTTGCCGAGACGGCTGAAGATATCTACGGTCGTAAGCCGGTGATGACTCCGAACATGGCTGGCACAGGTCCGATGTTCGACTTTGGCGACACGCTGGGAATGCCGATCGCTACGTCGGGCATCGATCATCCATCACACAAGATCCACGCCCCAAACGAGAACATCACGACTGAAGATTTTCTATTCGGCGCTAAGCACGCCGCCCTTATTATCGAGCGCTTCACCCTCGACTGGGGTTGAGCCAGGAGTGGCACCCGTCATCGCCCTGTACTATTGACGCTCCTATCGACACCCTCAGCCGGAGAAATCTTCCGCCAATGGCCGTTATTCAGCCCACGCCCGATCACGTATTAGACAAAGCGACGATCGAACAACTCAAAAAAGTGAACACGACCGCAGTTGTCGACGTGTTAGCCCGAAACGGCTACGAACCCCACTATGTCTACATGCCGAACGTGCGCACGATGAATCCTGGCCTGAGAATGGTTGCGAGGGCAATTACGGTTCGATTTGTACCGGCGCGACCCGACGGCATGGCCGAAAAACCCGGTGGAGAAGAGTCGCCAGAGTTCGCAGCGTTCGAGCTAGCGGGACCCGGTGACGTGATCGTGATGGAGTCGATGCGCAATAAGCGCATGTCGATCGGTGGCGACATCAAATTCCTCAGGCTCAAGCAGCGCGGCGTTGATGGCCTTGTGTGCGACGGCGGAATTCGTGACATGCACACCGTTCAGGACTACGGCGTTGGGATGTGGGGACTCGACAAAACGTCTAATTTGGGAACTAGAGTAGGCACGCCGTATTCGACCAACGACTCGGTTGCTGTTGACGGAATTCTCGTTCGACCGGGTGACTACATTGTTGCTGACGACGATGGCGTCGTGGTGATTCCTCGTGGAGTAGCGGTCGATATCGCTGCGAAGGCGATCGAGTACGACGATCTTGAAGAGTGGATCCGTGCCCGCCTCGATAAAGAGCAGCTGACCCCCGGACTCTACTACCCACCAGACGACGAAGTTATCGCCATGTACCGCAAGGAACGAGCCGAGCAGCGCGGCGAGTAGGCTGCGGTTCCGCTAAAGCTCAACCTCGATCGCCAGACCATCGTAGGCGTACTGGATGTCGAGCCCTTCTGTGTGTTTCAACTTCGCCAACTCAGCGTTCACTGGAACATGATCGATGTCGTGCGTGGCATCGACTAGAAGCGTTCGCCTCGGGCGGAGTCGTCGCACCTGATCAACCGCTTGTTCGACCGTGAAGTGGGTGCCGTGCGTCCGCGCGGGACGGAGCGCGTCGAGAATCAAAAGGTCCGTGCCTTCCATGAGATTTGCCGTTTCATCTGAGATGAAGGAAGCATCCGAGACATAGCTGACGTCGCCAAAACGATAGCCGAAGATCTCGTAGTTTCGCCCGTGCTGAACGGGTAACGGGGTAAGCGTGAGCCCGTCTATTTCGAGTGGGTTGGCATCGATCGTTCTGAAATCAAGCTTGGCTACTCCTCCACCGCCGGTTTGCCGATTGCGATCTACTAGGTAATAGAAAAGTGAATCGACAGAGTCGAGGTCTTTTTGACGCAGGTAGATCGGGAGCGATTCCTGAGCGTTGTTGGTCCAGTCTCTGAGATCGTCGAAGCCGCCAACAGCGTCGGCGTGGGCGTGGGTGATCAGCAGGGCATCTATAGTGCGCACGGCGTACTTCGGAAACCACTGCAATGCCATTTCATAGAAGAATTTTCCAGCGTCGATAACGATGTTGCTCGTTCTATTATCGGCTAGCCGACGCTGGATCAATAGCGATGTGTTGCGACGTCGGTTTGGCGATCCGGGTTTAATTGCGTCGGGGCACACCGGGCAATTGCTATCGGGGTCGGTCAGACACGAAACTCGGGGGACACCCTCGGAGGTTCCTGTGCCTAAAAATACTATTTTCGAATTTGGCCCTGAATCTGGCCCGGAATTAGTCATCGAAGAAGGATAACGGCTGAATGGCGAATATCGGTTAGTTATCTTCAAGCAATCTGCGCTTACACTTCGGCAATGTCATCCCAACTGCAGGAACTTTTTGACGGTGCGAAGGCGGGACGCTGGCTTTTGCCATCGGCAGACGAGCCTAATCCGGTGTCGCTTGCACGAGCGATAAGCGGGATTTGTGGGACTGCACAGCGCGTTGACGATCCTGTTGCGGATCGGTTTAGACGGCTGATTGGCGAACCAGATCATCTGGTGTTCGTGATCGTCGATGGATTCGGGATGAACTTCGTGAACACTCTCCCCGAAGATTCGTTCAGCCGTTCACATCTGGCATTAGGAAGTCGGGCAGCTTTTCCAAGTTCCACCGGGCCAAATTTGTTTTCGTTTGGGCGTGCCGAATGGCCGGGACAGCATGGTGCAATTGGCTGGTACGTTCATCTTGCTGAGTTGAACGCACGGGCAACGCTGTTTCCATGGGTTAGGACCAAAGACGATGTAAATCTGACGGACCTTGGTCTGACCGGCGAGAACGTTTGGCCGGGTATTCCGGAACCGCTACGGTTCAAGCGGGATTCAATCAACTTCATTCCGAGCTTGTTCTCAGACAGCGTGGCGACAGGCGCGTTGCATGGCAGAGAAACGGTCGTTGGTTATGAAGATCTTCCAGGAGTGATCGATAAAGTGATCGAGCGAATCCGAACGGCTTCGCAGCCCACCTACTCGCACATCTTCTGGCCGCGGGTGGACAACGTTTCGCATGAGGTTGGCACTGGCCACCCTGACACTCTCAGAGAGGTTGCATTCGTTGATAACGAACTTGGCAGATTGAGCCGTTCGCTTCCAGAGAACGCCAAATTGGTCGTAACCGCCGATCATGGGCACCTCGATATGCCAGAGCAGCGAAAGTTCTTGATTGAACCCGACGATCCTTTGACCGATCTGCTGGTCGACGCGCCATCAGGAGATGAACGCATCCTGATGTTTCATGTGATCACGGGACAGGAAGATAAATTCACATCAGAGTTTCAGCGCAGATTCGGTGAACACTTTTTGTTGTTGAGCGCAGCCGATGTACTTGCAGCTGAACTTCTAGGTCCCGACGGGGTTTCGGAATTCACGTTACCCAGACTTGGCATATTCATGGCGATCGCCCGATACGACGCTGGAATGAAATTTCGTCGAGGGTCTGACGGGACGGGTCTGACGTTGAACGCCCAGCACGGCGGGCTAACACCCGATGAAATGCTCGTTCCGGTGATTGTTGCTTAGCCTTCACCGTACTCGGCCAAATACTCAAGGTGCTGAGGATGTAACGCTAATCCGAACTTGTCTCTGAGCGCCGTTACGTCTTGAATGTCGGTTTCCTTCAGGTTGTAGCCCGTGTGGCTGTCGATTTGGAATTCGGGAGTAGGGCAGCGGACTGATCGCCCGGCGATAGTGCCTGTTCCGTTCATTGACTCAGCTGTAACTGGAATCGGGTTGTCAGGATCGCGGTATAAGTAGTCGCCACCGGAAGCTCGTTCAAGCACATGAAAGTCGAACTTTTTGCCTTCCGGGGAGCCCATAACGAAGTTCCACTGAGTGTGGTCGTTGGTGTGTACATCGATGAACCCCAGTTCGCGTATTGCCGACACAAGCCGATCTGAACTGACTTTTTCAATTAAGAAATCAAGGTCTGCGTGCGTTCGAGTTTGCTTGCCTAAAAGCGCATCGACTCCCCATCCACCGTCGATCCAGATTTCGAGTTCGAGTTCTTCGAATAGTTCGAGGTATGGGATCAGATCTTCGAGTGTGAATTCTTGCGCCACGGATATTCCTGCCGATTTCGACTTGTAGATAGTGAACATTGACCTTCTGAACTGTCATCGGTAATGGCTACCGTTGACCGCAGATCCTGAATCTAGTTCGGGATGACAGAGCGACCGATCGCGGCCCCAAGGCGGAACTAGCGGTAAACTTTGAGCCGTTCCATATCAATTCAATCGTTATCAGTGCCATTCTCCGAGACTTGGTGCCACAAGTGAAGTATCAAAAATGACCAAAAGTATTCGTGGTGCGCTAAAGAAAAAACTCCAGGCAGGCGAAGTTGTCGTTGGCCCGTTCACTATCGTTCCATCGACCACGATGATCGACACGCTCGGCTACGCCGGGATGGACTTTTGCATTCTCGACACAGAACATGGTCCGCTTTCTATGGAGCGTGTAGCTGATCTGGTTATTGCCGCGCAGGGCACCGGTGTTGCTCCTATCGTCCGAGTCGGTGAAAACGCAGAATGGCCGATTCTGAGGGCGCTTGATGTTGGAGCCGAAGGCGTTCAGGTTCCGCAGATCAACGAAAAGGCCGACGCCGAGAAGGTCGTTCACGCTGCCAAGTACGCACCCATGGGCGAGCGCGGAGTTTCGGTATTTACCCGAGCTGGTAACTACTACAAGGACGACGCTGTAGACCACCCGGCGCGCCAGAACGAAGAGACGATGACGGTGGTTCACATTGAGGGCGTAAAGGGTCTGAACAACCTCGATGAGATCATGACTGTGGATGGAATCGATGTCCTGTTCTTAGGCCCGTACGACATTTCTCAGTCGCTTGGCGTGCCCGGCGACGTTCGTTCGAAGATCGTTGAAGAAGCTTTGAAAGAGGCCGCATCGAAGGCACGAGCACAGGGTCGTGTGGTTGGCTCGTATGCCAAGGACGTTGAGATGGGCAAGTGGCTTATCGATCTCGGAGTGCAGTACCTGTCGATCAACGTCGACGCAACGATCTACATGCAGGCGTGCGAGAACATCGCT
The DNA here is from genome assembly GCA_963694185.1 of Dehalococcoidia bacterium. Lineage (GTDB taxonomy): Bacteria > Chloroflexota > Dehalococcoidia > Lucifugimonadales > Lucifugimonadaceae > Lucifugimonas. The sequence goes on along the minus strand of CAVOCL010000059.1, from coordinate 901 downwards.
CGGGCACTGAAGTAGAGCGTCGAGCGCTTTGAGGCTGGTCGCCTAGTCGTTCAGTAGTTCGAGGATTTCCCACAGGGCGTCGACTGATTCGTGTTCCCATGAATGCGAGTAGTCGGCGTCTGGCGTTGAGCCGGGTGCGTTCCACGGGGTTATGCGCACTGCTCGCATGCCGAGTCTGCGGGCGACGACCAGTTCTTCACCCCGTTCCCGTCGGCGACATACATCGCTTCCTCCGGCTGCACTCCGAGCCCGTTAGCGGCGTTGCGGTAAAGGCTTTCGTCGGGCTTTTTCTTGCCCGATTTGCTGGAGTAAACTGGGAAGTCGATCAACTTGGAGAATGGCGACGAGTCCCAGTGATTGGGAACCCAGGGGCCGCAATCGGAAAGAAGCCCGGTTCGAACACCTCTGGCCTTGAGCCCTTCTAAAAGCTCTATCGACGATTCGCGTGGAGTTGCCAGAAACGGCATGGCGAATTCGAGATACACCTGATTGGCGCTCTCGACTTGTTCGGGACTCGCAACGTGCCCCAACTGCTCGCACACCCACCTGATGTTCTCAGACTCAGTCTTGAACACGCCTGTGAGCCGCTCGACGTAGTACTTCCGCCAGATCGTTCGGAACTCTACAGGCTCGGCTCCGGCGGCTTCACCCATCTTCTCCGCCACCGCCAAGTAGTGTTCTCGATCGTAGTTCGCTATCAAAGTACCGAACAGATCGAATATTACCGCTTTGATTTTCATAGCAGATCTTCGTTTGGCTTGACCCCAAATCCGGGCGCGTCGGCGATATCGATGTGACCGTTCACCGCTTCGGGTGCGCCGATCCACAGATCGTCCGTGCCTGCACCTCGAACACCCGGCAATAGCTCAGCAAAATCTTCGCAATCAGTGGCTGCAATCAG
>CAVOCL010000058.1:0-8668 GCA_963694185.1 Dehalococcoidia bacterium | reverse complement strand
GCCTCACCAACGATTATTTTTTGCCTCCTCGGCGAACTACCAATAGGCGGCAACTTCAGATTCACCCCTTGTTCCTTCTCCCTAAGGGAGAGGACTTAGGTGAGGGGGAACCCAACTACTCAGCCAGTTTCACCAACGAGTAGTTCTTGCGGCCTCTGCGGATTACCAGCAAGCGGCCTTCTACGAGGTCTTCAACCCCAACCAAACGTCCTGCGTCTTGGATCTGCTCGCCGTTGAGGTACATGCCGCCCTGTTGGATGGTGCGCTTTACGTCGCCGCCCGATTTTCCTGCTCCAGCTGAAACAGCCAGCTCAGAGAATCGAATGCCTTCACCTGAAAGCTGATCACGGTTCACTTCGGTAACCGAAGAATCATCGAGAACATCTTCCATCTCGTCGGCCGAAAGCCCTGAAATATCGCCGCCAAAGAATGCACGAGTCACTTTGAGAGCCTGATCGAGTCCGCCCTGTCCGTGAACAGTCCGCACGACCTCTTCAGCCAGCGCCTTCTGCGCCTCCCGCTTCTGCGGCTCGACGCTCACAGCCTCGGCCAACCCGCCGATCTGAACCTGATTCAACATAGTGAACAGCTTCACGTATGGAATCGCGTCGGCATCGGCCACGTTCAGGAAGAACTGGTACAGCTTGTACGGCGAAGTCTGCTTCGGATCGAGCGTCGGCGCTCCACCAATCGATTTGCCGAACTTCTCACCACTAGCATTTACCACCAACGGGTAGGCGATTCCGTGCGCACGCGGGCGACCTTCGGAATCGGCACCATGAATGCGTCGAATCAGATCGATCCCGCCAAGAATGTTGCCCCACTGATCGCTTCCGCCGGCCTGGAAACTAACACCGTACTTTTCGTACAGAGTCATGAAATCGTAGGCCTGAAGAAGCTGGTAGCTGAACTCTGTAAACGAAATTCCGCTGTCGCGGGTGAAGCGATCCTTTACAGAATCGCGCCCCATCATTGAATTAACGGTGAAGTGTTTGCCGACATCCCGCAGAAACGGCAGAAGCGAGGTTTGTCGCAGCCAATCGGCGTTGTTGACCATTCGAGCCGGGTTCGACACCGCTTCGAAATCGAGAAACGGTTCAAGCTGAAGGCGAATCGCCTCAACGTTGAAATCAATATCCGCGAGCGACATCAGCGTGCGCTCTTCGACCCGACCACCCGGGTCGCCGATCATGCCAGTTCCGCCACCCACCAGGGCAATCGGTGTGTGTCCGTACTGCTGAAGCCTCACAAGCCCCATGATCGGCAGTAAATTACCGATGTGAAGACTGCTGGCCGTGGGGTCGAAGCCGATGTAGCAGGTGATTTTTTCGGTGGCGAGTACGTGCGTTGCGCCCGGAGTGGCGTCGAAAAGCGCACCACGCCATTCAAGGTCTTCAGCTACGTTTTGAAATTCTGTATTTGTCGTCATCGGAGTGTCCTAACCGGCTCGCCGGTTTTTCTGGGGATCGGATGCGAAGTCGAGCTAACGAGATGCCAGAACCTGGCGGGTTTGCTCGACGTCTTGATTCATTTGTTCTACTAGTTGTTCAACTGATTCAAATGCGACCTCTGGCCTGAGTCGTTTCACGAACTCAAGTCGAAGCCGCTTCGTATACAGATCCCCGTCGAAGTCTAGAAGGAACGCCTCGATAGTGCGACCTCCATCGGTTTCGAACGTCGGGCGAACGCCGATGCTGGTCGCAGCGTTGTGCATCACACCGTCAACTTCAGCCACGGTTGCGTAAATGCCGTTCTCGGGAACGGTCACAGGAAATTCGGGCTCGATGTTGGCAGTGGGAAATCCGATCTCTCGACCACGCTTTTCGCCACTCGTAACCACTCCGCTAATCGAGTAGTTCCGACCCAGCATTTTCGCTGCTAGCTCGCAGTTACCGCTGACTATCGCAATGCGAATAACCGAACTCGAAACAGCCTCGCCGTCAACGACGATCGAAGGAACGCCAATGAATTCGATATCCGAATGCGCACTGGCCGCCGCAAGCTGCTCCACACCGGCACGGTCAGCACCGATCATCGCACCCGGACCCAATATCAGCGAAACCAGCCCGATGCGTTCTCGCAAAGCACCAATGAAATCATCAGATGAAAGCTGCTGAATCGCCGAACCAAAGTCGAGTTGAACAACATGGTCAATCCCCACCTCGTTCAAGATATCTCGACGTGTTCCAAAATCACTTAAGTACGTTACGGATGTACCGGGTTTTATAAACGCCCTCGGCTGCTCCCTGAACACAAATGCAACCGATTTCGCACCCCGCGACGATGCCTCACTCTGCACCCGCTGTAGTAGCGCCTGATGCCCAAGATGAACGCCGTCAAAAGTCCCGATGGTGGCAACCGTCGGACCCTCTAAAGCGTCTATGGAATCGAAGAATTCAGTAATCGACATGACTGTCTCGTCAAACGGCTACCAACCCCAAAAGAACCAGCCATTGGGCGTAGTCCGCTTCAAAACGAACCACTGGTTCAGCTTAGGGTTGCGTGCGCCTCACGGAGAAGCTCTTCGGTGGTCTCCCAGTTGATGCACGCATCGGTAATGGAAACACCGTACTTCAAATCGGAAGGATCTTCGCCCAGCTTCTGGTTGCCCTCGTTCAAGTGACTCTCGAGCATCAGGCCGATAACGCGATTGTTGCCGTCGGTGCGCTGGCGAATCGTGTCACGGAAAACGATCGGCTGACGATTGTGATCCTTATTGCTGTTCGCGTGCGAGCAGTCGATAACCACGTTGGGTCGAAGACCAGCCTCTTGTAGCAAGTTCGACGCCAGAATCACATGCTCTTCATCGTAGTTCGGGCCAGAAGCGCCGCCACGAAGAATCAGGTGCTGCGCCTTGTTTCCTGCTGTGTTGACCACAGAAGCTCGACCATCAAAGTCGATGCCGAGAAATGCGTGTGGTGACCGAGCCGCCATCATCGCGTCCACCGCAATCTGCAAGCTTCCACCGGTTCCGTTCTTGTAGCCAATAGGCATTGAAAGCCCGCTCGCCATCTGGCGGTGAGTCTGGCTCTCAGTCGTTCGAGCGCCAATTGCACCCCATGAAATGAGATCTGCGAGGTACTGAGGAGTGAACGGATCCAAGAATTCGGTTCCTGCCGGCAGTCCAAGATTCAGCACATCGATCAAGAACGCACGTGCGCGTTCAAGACCCGCCTGCATATCGAACGTGCCATCAAGATTCGGGTCGTTAATCAAGCCCTTCCAGCCGACAGTGGTTCGGGGCTTTTCGAAATACACCCGCATCACGACAAGAATCGTGTCCTTCACTTCTTCTGCGAGAACGGCGAGCTTCTTTGCGTACTCGAGTCCGGCCTTCTCATCGTGAATAGAACACGGGCCAACGAGCATCACCATTCGAGGATCGGTGCCCTTTTCGATGTTCTCTATGGCCGTTCGGGCTGCAGTAACAGTCTTTGCGATTTCCGGAGTGATCGGAAGCGAGTCGATGAATGTTCGTGGTGAACTGAGCGGTTTTAGTTCGGTGACTCGTACATTTGACGTAGACATGAGTTGTTCAGGTTTCTTTAAGAGCTACTGGTTGAATGAAATTACTGGTGTTTCGTGATTCATTCGGTCGGACCGGCACAGTTGCATGCTGTGGAAAGGAGGGCTTCGTGAATCCAGGTGGGCTGCTGCGGACTGTTCAGGGGCAGGTCTAGCTGCGATATGAAAGTCCGTACGTAAACAGCCCGCCGGTATAGCTATAGCCAAAATATGGTGTGCTAAATACGGATGAACGCGAGAAGACGAAACCAACCGAGCGGGAATCGCTTCGGTTTGAGAAAGAGTTCATCTGTAAGTTGCGTTCGGACATGTCTTTAGGTGTTTGCCGTTGAAAGATCGGGGCGAAGTTTAGCAGCTTCGTTCAAGTACGCGTGCTTCACTTCATTCTGAGCCTTGTCGGTATTCCAGAGGATAAGTATACGGATGCACTGGCCCAACGCACCCGGTCGCGCCATTTCGTGTCCACACATAAGCGGCACATCGTTCCAGCCAATCCGCTCTCGGGCAGCAACAGCCGGGAACTCGGCCACAAGATCGGGACTCGTGGTGAACTGCACAGCCGCAACGTCATCCTGATCGATGCCGTTTTCTTTGATGAGAACGTTCAACAGCTGCGCGGTCGCGGCCAGAACATCTTCAGCGGTTGTGCCACTGGTGGTTGTTGCACCTTTTACGCCTCGAACCTTAGTTGCCAATCTTTACCTCGAAATAACCAATTAATGCGTGAGTGATACTGGCGACCTAGTTTGCCATGACTTTTCGTGGCGTGCCGGGTACCAGCGAACGGATATACGTTCCGCCACGCTCGGCAGCACCTGCGGCATTGCCATCGGCAAGCGCATTAATAAGCGCACTGCCTACAATTGCGCCATCACCAAATTTGGCAACGGCAGCTACGTGATCTGGTGTTGAAATACCAAAGCCGACAGCCACTGGAAGATCGGTGAAGCCGCGAATCTTGTTGGCAAGCCCTTCAACGCGCTCCGACATGGTTGCCCGTGCGCCCGTAACGCCGAGAACTGATACACAGTAGATGAAGCCGCCAGCGCGCTCGCAAGCGTGTTCGATAGATCGCTCGCTCGACGTAAGTGCCACCAACGGTATGAGCACAAGCCCAGCGCTATCGCACGAATCCTGAAGTGGCCCCGCCTCCGCAGCAGGCAGATCAGGGCATATCAGCCCATCGACACCTGCTTCGCTGGCTCTAGTGCAGTACTCATCGAGACCCATCGTCAAGATGTTGTTGTAGTAGCCCATGAATATGAGCGGTACTTCGATTCCGGCTGCTCGAATCTCTTTGGCTGTATCGATACAGAATTCCGGTGTAACGCCGTTTTGAAGAGCCCGGTGACCTGAAGCCTGGACGGTTGGGCCATCACCAAGCGGATCGCTGAACGGTACGCCAAGTTCAATGATGTCGGCACCTGCATCAACCAGCGAGCGAACAATGTCGGTCGTCAGCCCAAGTTCGGGGAACCCGACTGTCGCGTAAGGAACAAGCGCAATGCGACCTTCAGATTTGGCCTTCTCGAACGCTTCTCTAATTCTGTCGCTTGCCATATGGCTCGGTAGTTCCTTATCCAGGGAGATGCCCAGTTTCAAATAGAAAATCTGGCTAGCAAGCCAGCTAGCCAGCGTACTTCGCAACGAGCACTGCCACGGTGTTGTGGAGTCCATGGGCGAATATTGCTGGCCAAATTGAACCCGTTTTAAGGTACACCCAGCCAAGCGCCAATCCTAATGCGAAAGTGGGCACGATTGCACCTGGATCGATGTGGAACAGACCGAACACCAGCGATGAAATAAGCAGCGAACGCCCAACACCGAAGCGCTTTATAAGACCCGGCAGCACGAATCCTCGGAAGAAAATCTCCTCGGCAATAGGCCCCAAAATCCCGACCAGAACAATGGTGACGATTATGCTCCCACCGGCTTCGTCGAGGGCTCTTTTCGCCGTGTCAGGGGGAACGAGTAAATCGATATCGAACCAGATCAACGCCTGAACCCAGAAAATCAAGATGCTCAGCGCAATGATCCACATCATGGCCGCAAACAGGTAAGGCTTTATGCCGATCGTTCGAACGAAACCTAGAGCGCGTAACGGCTCTCGAAACAGCACCGTTGAGAACGAAAATCCGCTTGCGGCAAATGCGGCCGACATCGCCGTGGCTGAAATGATCGCAACGGGCACACCGATAATTACGGCGTCTCCGTTGGCTCCGGGGTCGGTTGCGAACTGGTAGCTGGCGGCGATAACCCCAATGCCAACGGCCAGTGCGAGCGATATCGGCCAGAGTGGCGATCGAAACAGCCGCAGCAGAATTAGCGCCAGAGCAGTCGCCAGAAGGCCGACGTAGTAACCATAGGGAGATGGAACCGTCGTGTCGTAACCGTAATCGGTGCCAATCGCACCGCCCAAGCTCAGAATTGCTATCACGACCAGCATCGTTACCGTGGTCGCAATAACCACGTCAAACGGCCCCCACTTCACGCTGGGAGGCGAAATGTCATTCCATCTTTTTTCAGGAGTTACAGGTGGCAGGGGGGGGATCAAGAGATTATTTGTTCACGTAAATTTTCTGGAACACAGTAGCGTTCACGCCCACGTTACGTCGCCGAATAGATTCGAATCCAACGGTGATGAAAACGCAGCGTATTCCCGCTTGGATTCACCGATTATCGTGAATTCCCCGTGGCCAGGGAGAACGACCGTTGCATCGGGCAGCGTGAAGATGTGCTGTTCAAGCGAATCGATGATCTGTTTCAGCGCTTCGTGTGATGACGACTTGCCCGGTCCACCAGGAAACAACGTATCGCCGGTGAACACGTGCGAAACCTCGCCAGCAGCGAGCGATTCAGGAGACTCCAACACGTAACAGGTGGAACCGGGCGTGTGGCCGGGTGTGGCGATGCACCGCAGCGAAATGTCGCCTGCGGGCAGCAATTGACCAGCCGACACATCGATACCGAAGGTCTTGGGATTTGGAAGCGAACTTCTATCGTCCTCTCCAATACCAACCAACTGGCTTTCATCGCCGTTAACGTCGCCGAAGCCCTCAAGGTGATCACGGTGGCCGTGAGTGATCACAATAAACGTAGGGTTGGTTTTCGTTTGAGCCTCTATTAGCTCAACAGGATTCGCCGGGGTGTCGATGATGACGGAGTTATTTGTGCGGGCGCAGGTGATCAGGAACGCATTGTTCGAGAACCCCGAAACGAACCGCTGGATCGACCAGTATTTACCAGTGAATACGATGCTCATATACCTGTTGCCAGCCGATCAATAATCGAATCTTAGATTCGCTAAAAAGAAACGGCGCCGATAAGCGCCGTTTCAATAATTCTATTTAGTTAGTAACCAGTATTCAGAACCGGAAGACGTGCCATTGGCACCACCTAAGTCGCTTGCGGCTCAGGATCTACCACGTCGCCAATCTCATCCTCATTAACCTGATCAACCGGAGCCGGCGGCTCTGTTGGCTGAACCGGTTCGTCGGTAGCTATCGGGCTTACGAGCAACGGGTCTTTACCTTCGATAATCGCAATGAATTGCTCGGAACTGATCGTCTCGTGCTCAAGCAGAAACTCTGCAATGCCTTCCAGCTCCTTGTCGTGTTCCTTAAGAAGCGTATTGGCTCGTTTTTCGCCCTCACGGAGTAATCGGTTGATCTCATCGTCGATGATGCTTTCGGTCTTAAGCGAGTAGTCTCGCTCTTCCGACATCTCCCGACCCAAAAATACCGCTCCACCCTGACGCTTACCAAACGAGCGGTTCGACAACTTATCGCTCATGCCGAGTCGCATAACCATTTCTCGGGCGATGGACGTTGCCTGCTCGAAGTCGTTCGACGCACCGGAAGTGACATCGCCAACTTTCAGAACCTCAGCTGCACGGCCACCCATCGCCGCGGCGATCTGGGCTTCGAGCTGTTCCTGAGAAGCGTACGACTTATCTTCCTGCTGCCAGCGAGTAAATCCGCCAGCCTGCCCACGGGCGATGATCGAAATCTTGCCGATTGGCGAACCGCCGGGCATCAGGTGCGCAACAAGTGCGTGACCCGACTCGTGGTAGGCAGTGATCCTGCGATCTTTTTCGCTGATCACCTTGCTCTTGCGAGCGGGCCCCATCGAAACACGGTCAATCGCCTCAGTCAGATTGTCGTGGCTGATCGTCTTCTGATTATTACGGGCAGCCATCAGCGCTGCTTCGTTGATCAGGTTAGCCAGGTCAGCACCCGAGAATCCGGGAGTCTGCTTTGCAATGTCCGTGAGATCAAGATGCTTTTCGAGTGGCTTGCCCTTGGCGTGAACATCGAGAATCGCCGTGCGACCTCGGACGTCCGGGCTATCGAGAATAACACGCCGGTCGAATCGACCCGGGCGTAGCAATGCAGGGTCAAGAATGTCGGGGCGGTTGGTAGCGGCGATGACGATTACGTTAGTTGCCGAATCAAAACCGTCCATCTCAACAAGAATCTGGTTCAGCGTCTGCTCACGTTCATCGTGACCACCACCAAGACCAGCACCACGGTGTCGACCGACAGCATCGATTTCATCAACGAAGATGATGCAGGGTGAGTGGCGTCGGGCCTGATCGAACAGGTCACGTACGCGAGACGCACCAACACCAACGAACATTTCAACAAACTCTGAACCCGAGATCGAGAAGAACGGCACACCGGCTTCACCAGCAACTGCTCGTGCAAGCAACGTCTTACCGGTTCCGGGAGGTCCTACAAGTAGTACGCCAGAAGGGATCTTCGCGCCGAGCGCCTGGAACCGTTCTGGGTACTTGAGAAATTCAACAACCTCTTCAAGTTCTTCCTTGGCTTCGGGAATACCGGCCACATCGAAGAACGTCACCGTTGCCTTCGTGCCAACGAACATACGGGCCTTGCTTTTACCGAAGCCCATCTGCTGATTACTGTTGCCCTGAGCCTGTCGCATCATGAACAGCAGAATTCCACCGAAGAGAATCAACGGCAGGAAGCCTATAAGGAGTCCAAATATGCTGCCAAAGCCTCCACCGGCGTCGACCTCAAGTTTGTAATTGCTGCTTGGTACTTCGGCATCCATGAGCATTTGGGCAATGCTCGATCCCTCTTCTTTTTGCGATTTGAACGTGTTCAAACCGTCGCTGATA
>CAVOCL010000057.1:0-8708 GCA_963694185.1 Dehalococcoidia bacterium | reverse complement strand
CGTGCCCTTCACGTTCGTGTCGAAATACTGCTCGGGAGTGAACGGACCTCCCGCCTGAAACGCTGCACCCAAATGCAGAATAACTTCCTGCCCATCGACGGCCGCATTTACATCAGCTGAACTCGCAAGATCACCCTGCACAATGTCGGCGCCTACGGCCTTCATTTTCTCGGCCTGAGGATCGCCCAGCCAAACGAATCCACGCACGTCGTGACCCCGCTCCATAAAGTTCTGGGCGACGTTAGCGCCGACACGACCTGTGATTCCGGTGATTAGGACTTTCATCGTTATTGTTGTTCCTGAGTTCTTTTGCCTTGCAAAGCCTAGCTAATTAGCGTTTCGTGCTGCTTATAGACACGATCGTATAGATCCTGATCGATGCTCACCGCCAACCCCGGCGAACTAGGCACGGCGTACTTGCCATTTTCGAAGACGTATTCGGGACCTTGATACAACTCGAAATCGAGTGTTGAATCTTCTGCGATTACGAATCTTTGTGTGGCTGCGCCGAACTGGATGTCTGCGCGCAGGCCGAGATACGCAGCGTTGTAGTTGTGCGGGGCGATCAGCGTGTCGTAACCGGAATTTTCTATCTTCTGGGCGAGCCGGTGGAACTGCCAGAATCCCATATCCAGCATGTCGGGCTGGATAGCGTCGAGCAGACCCTGTTCCATCAACTGCCAGTAGATCGTATTGCGGCCCTTATAGCTTTCGCCATCGACGATCATCGTGTTGGGCGTGTACTTGTCACGCCATTCGTTCAGCTTTTGGTACCCGGCGATATCTTCAGTGATCATCTCCTCCATCCACATCACGTTGAGATCGCTGATTCCACGCACGAAGTCTTCGAGAAGATCGAGTCGGCCATCGTAGCCGTTGTTGGCGTCGACGAGGATTTTGATGTCGTCGCCTACCGTAGCTCGCACCGATTCCACAACTTCAATATCACGACGAGTACCGGCGTTTGGCTCGAACCACTTGCCGGGTCGGCCCAGCTTGAGCTTCATCGCACGCCAGCCTTTTTCGACGGCCTCGGCCGCTTCTATGGCGACGGCGTTGGCACCTTCTGCGGGGTTTACGAGGTCCTGGAAGTAGAGGCTTGAGTCGTAGCCTTCGACTTCGTCACGAACCTTGTTGCCAAGCAGGGAATACGCGGGTTGGCTAAGTGCCTGACCGATGAGATCGAACAGAGCGACATCCAGAAATCCGTAGCGGTCGATCAAATCTGCCCATCGAGGGTTGATGTCGGTTACACGCCCGCCGGAAACGCTAAAGAATCCGGAAAGTTTTCGGCCGATCAAATCCTGGAAATCGTTGCACAGCCCCTCCACTGAACCCTTGTTCATGGCTGGTCGAGCGTTGCTCAGGCCGGTAAGGCCGGAATCGGTTGTTATTTGCAGCAGCCACTCTCGCTGATTGGCGCCGTAGTTTTCCATCTTGGCGTTACGACCAACGATGCGGCCTTTACCCGGCGACCCGAAGTAGGTTTCAACGGGTGTAAGGCGAATTTCTTTGATGATGTGTGTCTCTAGTCCGGCCATAATTACGCCTCCATCCTGTTCTCGTGCTTGGCGTGCGGAGCGTATCCGGCCTCGTCGATATCCATGCTCAATCCCGGACCCGTTGGCAGCGCATAGGCTCCGTTGGTGAACTCGGGTAGGGGCGTCAGATAGTGCGGAATTACTCGTTCGTCTTCGAGCGAAACGTAAGTTTCAGAGGCTGCGCCCCAAACAATGCTCGCGTAGCTGCCGAACGAGCCGTTGCCGAAATTATGCGGAATGGTTTTGACTCCGGTGCCTTTCAGCTGGCGTTCGAGTTCCATCCACCCAAGATAGCCATGACCAACGATATCGGGCTGGTAGCCGTCGATCAGGCCATCGTCGATTAGATCCTGGAACACCTCGGATATCGGATCTTGATCGACCTCACCGCAGGTCAACAATGCATCAGAACCGTGCTTCGCCAGCATCTCTCGCATCGCCTTGTAGCCGTCTACGTTGTGGGTAATCATTTCTTCGAACCAGAAGATATCGGCCGGAGTAACTTCTTTGATGAACTGGTCGAGAAGATCGAGATGATTATCGTAGCCGAAGTTGGCGTCGACGTAGATTTTCATATCGGGAGCCGTTGATTCTCGAACCGAAAGTACAACGTCGATATCTCGCTGCATGCCCACTTCTGGCAGCATCCAGCGTCCGCCTCTGCCCGTCTTGATCTTCACAGCTCGCCAGCCATCAGCGTAAGCCTGCGCAGCTTCGTCGCCTACCTGCTGAGCGCCTTTTTCGGGGTTCAGGAAATCTTGAAAATAGAGTGTGGTGTCGTAGGCGGGGACTGAATCGTGCCTCTTGCCGCCGAGCAGATCGATTGCCGAAACACCTCGAGATTTGCCAACAAGGTCAAACGCGAGAACGGTCATCCAGCCGTTTCGTCGATACCAGCGATCCATGTCGGGTCCGGCGCCGGTCACTACGCCATCGGAAACCTGCAGCAACTCGTCGACTTCCCGCCCAAGCAGTGCGCCCTTGATGTGGGCAAGCATGCTTTCGACCGTGCCATCGCCGCGCATCATTCGGTTGGCAATGGAAATGCCTTCGGCACCGCTTGTGCTGCGCGCCCGCACGACCCATTCGAGCCGCTGTGTGCCAGCGTTGTCGAGTTTTGCGTTTTTGCCAAGTTCTTTTTGATAGCTCGACGGGATCGGGGTAACTGTTACCGATTCGATTCGTTCTGACATAAGACTCCCTGAAATCGCTCGATGTGCGGGCATGGTGCGGGCGCAGTCTACTCCCCTTGTTCGAATAATCTTGGGGTGCAGCCGCCCTGATTAGAAATTGATCCTCTAAATACCTTTGCGAAGGGCTCGACCTGAACGTGATCCTGCGTGCTTGCCGTCTCGCACAGCAAACTGGCCGTTCACGATCACATGCGGAATTCCGACCGGCCCGACACGCGAGTTTTCGTATGTTGCGCCGTCGATAACGGTGTCGGGATCGAATAAAACGAGATCGGCAAAGTTGCCTTCTTTTACGAGCCCTCTGTTGGCGATTCCGAACTTGGTGGCAGGCATGCCTGTCATCTTGTAGATAGCGTTTTCGAGCGATATGACGCCCTCTTCACGAACGTACTTACCAAGAACCCTCGGATACGTGCCCCACGCCCTTGGATGAGGCTTTGAGCCGCGGTCTAGGCCATCGGTGCCGATCATCGTTGACGAGTGAGCCATGACCATCCGCACGTCGCCCTCGTCCATGCCAAACGCTGCCACCAAAATCTCGCCTGAGTAGTCGCTCAGCAGCTTATTCGCCGCTTCTTCACCGGGTAGATCGAACTCTTCGACAAAGCTTTGAAGCGTGCGACCTTCGAAATCGCTATGGCCGGGAACCGAGCACAGCAGAACCTCGGACGGATCCGACTTGCCCATGGCCCCGCCTTCTCCAGCCGAGAACGTGCCGTTTTGAACAAGTGCGAACAGCATCGTACTGCGGGCGGTGTACGGGTATTGATCGGCAGTTACGTCACGACCCTGCGCAATGGCTTCTTCGATCATTTCCAGCGACTGAACGACCTTTCCCCAGTTGGTTTTACCTACAGCTTTGTGGTGCGAAATTTCTACGGCACACCCGCTGGCTTCACCGATGTGGAGCGTTTCTTTTATGGAATCGAGTAGCCCGGCCGCCTCGTCTCGCATGTGTGAAACGTAAATGCCTTCGTGTCTGCCGACTACGTTTGCCAAGCTGACGACCTCTTGGGTGCTGGCGTATCGTCCCGGCTCGTAGACCAGTCCGGTCGACATTCCAACTGCTCCGGCCTCCATACCCTCTTCAACATTCGCCAGCATATCGGCGAGTTCGACGTCGGTTGGAGGTCGATTTTCTACGCCGCCCATCGCCTGCCGACGCGCCGTGTGGTGACCGATCAGAGCAGCTACATTCAAAATAGGCGAGGCTTTATCTACCTCTTCCAGATACCCGGCATATCCCGACCAACTAGGCAGTTCGGCGGTGGGCTCGTTGATCGCCGTCATCTGCTCCTTGCCGGCCTCGGAACCAGCAGCACCAAATCCGCAATTACCAACGATGACGGTCGTGATGCCCTGCAAAATATTGTGTCGAACTTCTGGCTCGATAAGAACGTGGAAATCATCGTGCGAATGAACGTCGATGAACCCGGGCGAAAGCACCAGATCCGCAGCGTTCAGCGTTTCGGCCGATTCGGCTTCGATACTCGTTGCAATCGCAACAATTCGGTCGCCCTCGATCCCCACGTCAAGCACAACGCCCTCGGCACCCGAACCGTCGATAACGGTTGCGCCTTTGATTACAAGGTCGAGCAAATTCTTAGTTCCTAAATATGGCGAATACGAAATGGTGTTCTCTGGGGTCGTTATACCCGTGACTGTTGACCAACACAATTCGATTCGATCTTGTAACGGCGGCATTTTAGGTCTACCTTCTCGGCAGCACACCCAATTCGCCGCGGCGCATCACTAGAAATCGGATCTGAAGAAAACATGCCAGCATCTACAAAAATCGAACGCGTGGAAACTATTCTGTGGGAACGCTGGTTGTTGATTCGCATCCATTGCGAAGATGGCACGGTCGGCATCGGCGAAGGCGGGGTACACGGGTGGCAGCGACCGACCAAGACGATGGTCGATACGATGTCCGATTATCTGGTTGGCAAGGATCCCAGCCTGATCGAGCACCACTACCAGTGGCTGTACCGATCGTCTCACTTCATGGGTTCGGTTGTTCAGGGCGCGTTGTCGGCAATCGACATCGCCTTGTGGGACATCAAGGGCAAGCGACTCGAAGTACCGATTTACGATCTTATGGGCGGCAAGACCCGGGACAAACTGCGCTGCTACATGCACGTTGGCGGCGATACAACGGACGATCTGGTGGCGAGTGCTGTTGCAGCCGCCAAAAATGGTTATACGGCCGTGCGCTTCACGCCATACGCCAAGGACTACTACCTGCACAAGTCATATACGGCGTGGGCAGACGATGCCGTGGACCGCGTGGGAGCGGTGAAAGAGGCCGTTGGTGGCGACGTGGATCTTTGTGTGGAGCTCCACCGCCAGATGTCACCTGCAGAAAGTATCTCGCTGGGTCGACGCCTTGAGCAGTTCAATCCGTTCTTCTACGAAGATCCCATGCTGCCCGACAGCCCGGCGAAAATGGCCGACGTTGCCGAGAAGTGCAACATTCCTATTGCGACTGGCGAGCGGTTCACCACGATATTTGAATACCAGCAGCTACTAGAGAACACGGCTGTATCGTATGTTCGGCCGGATCTCTGCCTCTGTGGCGGTCTGAGCGGATCGAAGAAGGTTGCTGCCATGGCCGAGGCGCAGCATGTGAAGGTCATTCCGCACAACCCGCTTTCGCCAGTGAGCACTGCGGCATGTGTACAGCTCGGCGCTGCGATTCCGAACTTTGCTCTGCAGGAATTCACGGGTGAGTCGGAGCCGCCCAAAAGCGACTTAATCGTGAACCCGCTGAAGATGGTTGATGGCTACTTGATCGTGCCAGAGGGACCGGGTCTTGGCGTTGAGCTGAATCTGGACACTATCTACAACGGCGAAGACCCGAAAATTCTCGACACACCGATTGGGTTCGATGGCAGCGTGCAGGACCGGTAGCCGGCGGTGCCGGGTTTTGGGGAGGCATTGCTCGTGATTGTCATTGCGAGGAGCCTGCCCTGAGGCGACGTGGCAATAACGAACATTCGTATCGAACTATCAATCAAAGCAACTGGCGTTTTCGAAAGAAGATCGACAGCCCGATACAACACTGTCGGCTAATTCGAACACACATGGCGATTGTCCATGATTGCCACGTCGTTCGTTCCTCACTTCTCGCAATGACAATGTTGGCGCTTATCACCCCATCCACCCCTGCAATGGTGTAAAACTGCGGTCGCGCCTGATTCGGAATCGGTTGGACGCTAAATTCTGGGAGCCAAGTCGTGGTCAATATTCCAATTGCAATAGTCGGTGCTGGTGGCATGGGCGGTCGCCATCTGCGGGCGCTTGGCGCTCTTTACGAGAGCGGTATGGCGAATGTCGAACTGGTAGCGGTTTGTGACACCCGGGAAGAAAACGCCATTCATCTTGCCGACAATGCCGAAGAAATGCTCGGTAGTCGCCCGGAAGTCTTCACTTCGATGGAGGATATGAAGAAGAAGCGACCCGACATCGAAGCGGTCGATATCACCACCGATTCGGGGTCGCATCATTTAGTCGCCGAAATGGCGTTCGATCTTGGCTACAACGTGCTTTGCGAGAAGCCGCTTTCTTTAACGATTCGAGGCTGCAACCGGGTTATCGACGCCTGGAAACGCAGTGGCAAGGTGCTGAGCGTCGGTGAGCAGGAACGTCGTGATCCGATGTGCCGACTCAACAAAGCAGTGCTCGATTCCGGTGCGATTGGCGATCCGTACAGCTTCCTGCTGGGATCGGCACGTGGCGGGAACGACATCATCATCTGGCCGTGGCGACACTACAAGAACATCGGCGGGATTTTTGTTGACGCCGGAGTTCATGCAGTCGACCAAATGATGTACTACATGGGCGATGTTGAAGAGGTTTACGCGGTCTCGAAAGTATGGGAGCCGAAACGCTATCGAGGCGAAAAAATTGGCGTTGCGAACTTCTACGATCACTGGGCTGCCGAAGTGCCAGATGAGATCGACGCCGACGCCGAAGACATGGTGATTTCAACGCTGAAATTCAAGAGCGGGGCCGTTGGACAGTGGACGTCGATGTTCGCAGCTCACGGCGAGCCGATGCAGTACGCAATGATCTACGGCAGTAAGGGCTCTATGGCACCGGCGAAGCAGCGTCGGGGCGATCCACTAACGGTGACGATCGACGGGGTTGGAGCTGTAACCGGAGACGAGGTTCTTGAGCTAGTTCCCGACTTCCACCTCGACGAACTACCCGCCCGATTGTTCGGTAGCGACCGGCTTGGTTCATACACAACTCCGTTCGAAGATGCCGACCGATTTCTGGTCGCACTCGAGTACTACGAACTCGGGCAATGCATCGCCGATGGAACGAAACCCGAGGTTGATGCCTACGTGGGTCGAAAGGACCTCGCAGTGTGCAATGCAGCGCTCGAATCTTCGGTACTAGGTCGGGCGGTGACCATCGAAGAGATCGAGAAGGAAGAGACTGCTGAGTACGAAGCGAGCATCAATAAGCACTGGAATATCTAGGCGTCCGGCTGAAACTACCTCAAACTCTCTATCTGATCATCACAGGGCAAATCGCCCCAAACTGAAATTAAAATATGAAAATCGAACTTATTGAAACGTTCTTTGTCGACCGCTACCTGATCGTCCGAGTAACGACGGAAGACGGAATCCAGGGCATCGGCGAGTCGTGTTACTGGGGCTATCCGAAGGCCGCTGAAGCGACGATTCACGGCTTCGCAGACGCGATTATCGGCATGGAAGCTGGTGATATCGAGCATATCTGGACCTATCTCTGGCGGTACAACTCGGCGTTTCGCGGCAACAGCATCGGCGGTGCAGTAAGCGCCATCGATATGGCGTTGTGGGACATCAAGGGCAAGCGTTTGCAGGCGCCGGTGTGGGATTTGCTTGGCGGCAAGGTTCGCCAGAAAGTTCGTGCTATTGCGCAGGGCATCGGCGGCGACACTCCCGAAGAGTGCGCAGTTGGCGCAAAAAGGGTGCTCGACGAGGGATTTTCGGCATTAAAATTTACGCCCATGCCTAAGAACTGGGCCGAGCTGACCTATACGAAATTGATTGGCACTGCGATCGAAATGGTTGAGGCGGTACGTGAAACCGTGGGCTGGGATTTCGATATTGGACTCGAACTTCATCGCAACATGCAGCCTCACGAAGCGATAGCGTTTTGCGATGAGGTTGCCAAGCTTCGGCCTTATTTCATCGAGGATCCGATCGTCCCCGACTCCGTAGTTGCGATGGGAGACACAGCGGCGAAAATGCGCGTTCCACTGGCCGTTGGCGAGCGAAACATGGGTATCTGGGAGTTCCGCGAGTACGCCCAGTTGGCAAAACCGGCGTTCTTCAAGCCCGACATTGCTGTCGCAGGCGGAATTACGGCAACGAAGAAGATCGCCACGATTGCGGAAGCGCACCACGTGAAGATCTGCCCACACAATTTCCAGACGCCAATCGCAACCGCCGCCTGTATTGCTGTGGCGATTTCATCGCCTTCATGGGACGTTCAGGAATCGGTCCAAGAAGAAATTTCACCTCGACGCGACGTCACCGACGAGATTATGAAGCTCGAAAACGGGTGGTACACACCATCGGAAAAGCCGGGACTCGGAGTAATTTTCAACGAAGATGCCCCGGCAATGCACCCGTTCGACCCGGCGCACTCTCCGCCACCTATCCGAGAAGACGGCAGTGTTGCGTTGAAGTAGCTATGACTCGTACCCTCCCTCGTAGGGAGAGGGTTAGGGTGTGGGTATTTCAGGCAAGATTGATACTAGAGTTGAACTGCGAGAAATACCGTTATTTTTCATTGCTATTTCGGGTTTTGGTCACTAACTGGTCACAAGGGTTCAAAAAGCTAACGATTCTGACCTGCCCCCGATAGCGTTACCACTTATTATCTCGGATTCACGACCAGTTGAAGCCTGGGCATGATTGCCTCAGGTGTCGGCGGCCGGTATCCGAGTGAGCTGTGTGGTCGGATCGTGTTGTAC
>CAVOCL010000056.1:0-8757 GCA_963694185.1 Dehalococcoidia bacterium | reverse complement strand
GCTGCCAAAAAGGCGTTCCTGATGACGAGGTTCGGAGACTTCGGATTCTTGCTCGGAATTCTGTATCTCTACTCGCAAAGCCCGTCGTACATGGATATCTCGACGCTCTATCACGCTATAGAGGCGGGGCACATCGCTGTCGGGGTCGCTACGTGGGTCGCACTTGGCCTGTTCGCTGGAGCGATCGGTAAGTCGGCTCAGTTCCCGCTTCACTCATGGCTGCCAGATGCCATGGAAGGTCCGACGTCTGTATCTGCACTGATTCACTCGGCGACGATGGTCACTGCCGGCGTGTTCTTAGTCGCACGGTTCTTCCCGCTGTTCGAGCACTCCGACGTCATGACGCTCGTAGCGCTGATTGGTGGATTCACCGCAGTGTTCGCAGCGACGATGGGTTTGGTCGCCAACGACATCAAACGTGTGCTGGCCTATTCGACTATTTCTCAGCTCGGATACATGATGCTGGCACTCGGCGTTGGCGCATACGCCCCGGCCTTGTTCCATCTGTTCACGCATGCTTTCTTCAAGGCGGCGCTCTTCTTGGGTGCCGGTTCCGTTCACCACGCTTCTGGCACGTTCAACATGAAATACATGGGCGGCTTGAAGAAGCACATGCCTAAAACCTACTGGGGCATGATCATCGCCAGCTTGAGTCTTGCAGGGCTCTTCCCGTTCTCAGGGTTCTGGTCGAAAGACGAAATTATGGGTCATGCTGCTGAAGTCGGAACGAACACCGGCAACATCGTGCTGGCCCTCGGTCTTATTGCAGCGCTGATGACAGCGTTCTACATGTTCCGAGCCATATTCCTTACGTTCCACGGTGAATGGAAGGGTGGCGGTGAAAAAGAAATGGAAGATGCTGATGCCGCAGGCGAACCCGCCCCGGTTGGCAGCGCACACTCTCACCTCGGTGAATCGCCATGGATGATGGTCGGACCCATCCTGCTGCTGGCAGTACTCGCAATATTTATCGGATTCTTCTCGAACCCGGTCGTCGAAGTAGCCGGAATCGACAAGCACGCATTCGCCCACTTCGTAACGGCAGAGAACCACGATGTGTTCCCAGATCACGAAGCGGCGGTACATGCCGGTGCAGAGCCTGAATTCAACTTCATGGTTGCCGGAATTTCAACAGTTCTCGCAGTGGCAGGAATCGGCCTTGCGTACCTGATGTACATCAGGGGAACGATCTCGCCTGCAACGATGGGCGCAAAATTACAGCCGATATACAAGCTCATTATCCGCAAGTACTACTTCGACGAGTTGTACGAGGATCAGATCGTTCGCAAAGGCTTCTACAAGTACGTTGCCGATACGCTTCGATGGTTCGATGAGCACTGGATAGATAACGCAAACGTCTACATTTCCAACTGGGTTAGCCGGATTGGAAAGAGCGGGGCGTTGGTTCAAAACGGTCAAACACAGACTTACGCAGTTGGCATGGTCATCGGCGTAGTCGCAGTTGTAGCAGCATTCCTGCTTTGGGGCTAAAAACGCACGTGGAAATTAGCTCGATCAAAATTGAATACACCGAAATTGGGGTGACCCGTGTTTGATGGGTTACTGACGATAACGGTATTCCTGCCTGCAGCAGTGGCCATTCTGGTCGCGCTGTTCGCACGCGGCGAAAAAGCCGATCAACAGATTCGATGGATCTCCATCGGAGCGACCGTTGCTACCTTCTTTCTGACAGTTCTCGTGTTCGTTGGCTACGATCAGGATGCCGGTGGCATTCAGATGATCGACTACTTCGAACACTGGATTCCGATCGACGCACTGCGATCTTCCTACCTGCTCGGTGTCGATGGCCTGAGCGCACCGCTCGTGCTGCTTACCGGAATACTCGGTATGGCAGCGGCACTCGGCTCGTGGCGTATCAAGAAACGTGTCCGTGAATACTTCTTGTGGCTGCTATTGCTGCAGACCGCAGTTCTTGGTGTGTTCGTTTCTCTCGATCTGCTGCTGTTCTTCATCTTCTTCGAGTTCGAACTAATTCCGATGTTCATGCTCATCGCCATCTGGGGAAGCGGACGACCACGCTACTCGGCGATGAAGTTCGTGTTGTTCACCCTGGCTGGTGGCGCGTTCATGCTGGTTGGAATACTGGCGATCTACGTGACACCGGGTGTGAATACGCTGGCGATGGTTTCGATTCCATCGGAAGCTCTTGGCGGGGCAACTGAAATTGTCGGAATTCCAGCGTTGATGGCTACAGCCGATCTCGTCGTGCCTGCAGCACTCATATTCGGATTCTTCTTCATTGCGTTCGCCGTGAAGCTGCCTTTGTGGCCCGTTCACAGCTGGCTACCCGACGCCCACACTGATGCTCCGACTGCTGTATCGGTAATGCTTGCCGGTGTTCTGCTGAAGATGGCCGGTTACGGTTTGCTGCGTATCAACCTCGGCTTCTTCCAGGAAACCAAAGGCTTCACGATTCACGATGTTTCCGGGTATTTAGCGATGCTCGCAGCAGGTTCTGTGATCTATGGCGGAATAATTACTATTCGCCAAACGGATATGAAGCGGCTGATCGCCTATAGCTCGATTAGCCATATGGGCTTTGTGCTGCTCGGAGTAGCAGCCGTAGGATCTTCGGCCGGTCACACTTCGGCTGCGGGTCTTAATGGAGCCGCGCTCCAGATGTTCACTCACGGTACGATCACCGGGCTCGCCTTCTTGATGGTTGGCCTGACCTACGATCGCACCCACACACGCCACATTCCGCATCTTGGCGGCCTGTGGAAGAAGATGCCGTTGATAGCGATATTCTTCATCATCGCCGGATTTGGATCGCTCGGGCTGCCTGCACTTTCAGGCTTCGTTTCCGAAATCATGATCTTCTTAGGCACGTTCTCGGTATGGCCAACGGCGACTACGATTGCTGCGTTTGGTGTCGTGCTGGCGGCTGGTTACACGCTCTGGATGGTTCAGCGAACGTTCTTTGGCGCACGACCGGCAAATCCGGGACTTTCAGACGAGGTTTATGACAACCTCGAAGACGCCAACTGGGTCGATATGATTCCGGTAATTGTGCTGGCGGCTCCTATTTTTATCGTTGGTATCTGGCCTTCAGTGGTTACCGACATGTTCGATATTGGAATTCAGGCGGTGCTTAGGTAATGACTGTCCAGGACTTCTGGGTACTGTCCCCTGAAATAGCTATGGCCGCACTAGCGCTGGTCGTGATCACTGTTGATCTCGTCACACGCAGCATGGCCAAGGTTTCTACAGTCGCGTTCATCGGACTCGCAGTACCGATTTTCTTCACGCTGAACCTGTGGTTCGGATGGATCGGCAATCCTGTCGATGGGCCGGCGCTATTCGGAACCGTTGAAGCTGATCGCTTCTCACTGTTCTTCAAGTTCATATTGCTCACGGTTACAGCTGGCACGATCCTCGCTTCTGCGAAATACATCGCCAGCGATCGAATGAAGGACTACGGCGGTGAGTTCGTCTCACTCGTGCTGCTATCAGTAACGGGAATGATGCTGCTCGTATCGGCAACAGAGCTGATCACGATCTACGTTGCGCTTGAACTAAGCGCACTTCCGGTTGTCGCCCTCGCTGCGATTCACCGCACAAAACAGGGCGTCGAAGCCGGCACGAAATTCTTCGTACTCTCAGCAATCTCAAGTGCGATTCTGCTTTACGGATTTGCCTATCTCTACGGCTACACCGGCAGTACTAACCTCGACGTAATCATGTCTCGATTGGCAGTGCTGCCGACCGAAGCTGGTGTTCCGTTCGGTTCGTACGCCGTGCTTCTCTCGGTCATCATGATTGTTGCCGGATTCGGCTTCAAGATGGCCGTCGTTCCATGGCAGATGTGGGTTCCCGACGTTTATCAGGGTGCCCCAACCCCGGTTGCTGCGTTCCTATCGGTTGCATCCAAGGCCGCTGCGTTCGCCGTGATCATGAGGATCATGTACACAGCATTCGGCAACGATGCGCTGATGCAGGACTGGTCGGGACTGTTTGCGATTCTGGCCGCTGTGACCATGACGGTCGGTAACATGCTGGCTCTGTCGCAATCGAATATAAAACGTCTACTTGGTTATTCGACCATTGCTCAGGCCGGTTACATCCTTGTTGGGCTGGCCTCAGTGTCTGCCAACCAGGTGGGTGTTACATCGGCCAACGCCGGTCCGCAGGGAGTCTTGTACTACCTCGCCGGGTACGCATTCACCAACCTCGCAGTGTTCTTCGCTGTGATCGCCATTACTTCACGAACCAACGATGATTCGATCGAGGGTTTGAACGGGCTACTAAGACGTTCGCCATTGCTGGCGGGTCTGCTGGTGTTTGGATTGCTTTCACTGCTTGGTATGCCGCCAACGGTTGGTTTCATGGCCAAGGTTGTCGTGTTCGGGGCGGCTCTTAACGCCAACCTGACGTGGCTCGTGATTATCGGTGTTGTAAACACGGTCATCGCTGCCTACTACTACTTGCGGGTTATTCGAGCGATCGTATTTGAAGATCCTGCAGACGACTCGAAGTTCAGTGCCGACAAGCCGATTCTGATCGCAGCTGGGGTTGCAGCGGTCGGCGCCGGAGTATTCGGCCTGGCACCGTTCCTGATTCTTGATTTCGCTGATAAGGCACTATCTATCATTCCGGGACTATAGGACCCTCTCAAGCCCAGCGATTCATTTCGCTGAGACTTGCGGGTGAGTAGACTGCTAACGACTCTCGGTTACACAGACTGAAATTGGCGATTATGTCCGGTTACCAGCACATAGGGATCGTTCACAACGGCGAACTGGCCGAGGCGGAAGAACTCGCCAAAAGCCTTACGGCCGAATACAGCGCTGGCCGCAAATGGTGGCTCGCAACGCCGGGTGATCTTCCTGAGCGAGAGGCACAACTCGCCGAGTCCGATCTAATAATCACTATCGGCGGCGATGGCACGATACTGCGAGGCGCACACGCAGCAACAGGCCGTGACATCCCCGTTCTTGGCGTGAACATGGGGCGAGTCGGCTTCATGAGCGATGTCGAGGCGAAAGACGCCGTTTCCGACGTTGGCTGGTATCTCGATGGCAATGCGCGTATCGAACGACGTTTCATGCTGACCGCTACGGTTTCTGGCGACGACTCAGAGCCCGTACTCGCGCTGAACGACATCACAGTTGCCCGAGGCGCTGTACTCAGGGTTATCGAGGTCAGCACAGTAGTCGACGGAGTTCACCTCGCCACGTACCGAGGTGACGGCGTTGTCGTTTCAACTGCCACCGGCTCGACTGGCTACAGCCTGTCGCTGGGCGGACCAGTGATGGACCCAACATCTCAGGACTTCCTTGTGAAGCCAATCGCCACCCACATGAGCCAGTTTGGTGGGGCGATATTGCAGGCGTCATCAACTGTCGAACTCACCGTTCAGGCGTACGAAGATGCGACGTTAAACGCCGATGGATTCATCGACCGCACGCTACAGGCAGGCCAAACGGTGACGATCACTCAAGCTGGCAACTACGCTTCATTTCTCAGGCGAAAACCAGCGGCCGATTTCTGGGGCGATCTTTCAAGGCGTTTAGGACTACGAAAAGGTTCTGTAAAATCGTCACGTCGCCGACGAGTTTAGAACCTGATTCTTCGGTAAAATAATTACGTTTTGCAGCCTAAACGCCCGACCACCGTGTCAGTCAGCCGAAAGTACGAGGGAAATCGAATCTCCCTGCGAGTTGACACTGCCCGATTCGACGATGGTCCCGAGTTTGACCGCGAGATAGTCGAACACCCCGGCTCGGTAGTACTGGTTCCCATCACAGACGATGGGAAAGTCCTGCTCATTCGGCAATATCGACAGGCGGCAGGAAAATTTCTTTTGGAAGCTTCTGCCGGAACAAGAGAAGCAGGCGAAAGCCCGGAAGTTACCGCTCACCGGGAATTGCAAGAAGAGGTCGGATACAAAGCTGGAAAACTTATTCCAATTGGTGGTTCATGGGTCGCACCCGGATACTCGACGGAGTATTCATACATGTACATAGCGACCGATCTCGAAGTAGCCTCGCTACCCTCTGACGATGGAGAAGACATCGTTGTTGTCGAGGTCGATTTCAAAGACCTGAACCAGTTGATTTCTACAGGCGAACTTGAAGACCAAATGTCGATAGCTGCATTACTATCGGCGCAACATGTCTACACACAACACATCATGAGCTAATAATGACGATGAAGACACTAATAATCCACTGCAGCACGAGGCGAGCCTATGTATGAGCATGATGTCCTGATTATCGGCGGAGGACTCGCCGGCCTCAGGGCAGCCGTTGAAGTCACGCGCGCTGGCGTCGACGTGGCGGTAATTTCGAAGGTTCACCCGGTGCGCAGCCATTCGAATGCTGCTCAGGGTGGTATCAACGCCCCACTTACCGACCGTGGAGACGATTGGGAAAGCCACGCTTACGACACGATCAAGGGCAGCGACTTCCTCGCTGACCAAAATGCCGTCGAAATCATGTCGAGCGAGGCCGGTGAAGCCGTGCTCGAACTCGAACGAATGGGTGTCATTTTCAGCAGAGGTGAAGACGGAAAGCTGGGTACTCGAGCGTTCGGGGGACAAAAAATTGCTCGAACGGTCTTTGTTGGAGCAATTACCGGTTCGGCAATGCTCCACGTGCTCTTCGAGCAATCGCTCAAGCTCGGACTCAACGTCTACGAAGAGTGGTTCGTCACCAAGCTCATCATCGAAGACGACGTATGCCGCGGTGTGGTTGCAATCGATATCAAGACCGGCGAGATGCACACGATCAAGGCCAAGGCAGTCATCATGGCGGCCGGTGGTGCAGGTCGTGTCTTCGAGCCTTCGACCAACGCTCTGATTTGCACAGGCGATGGCCTGTCGCTAGCCTACCAAGCCGGGGTTCCGTTGATGGACATGGAGATGATCCAGTACCACCCAACGACGCTCGCTCGTACTGGCATTCTGATGTCGGAAGCGGCTCGTGGTGAAGGCGCATATCTCCTCAACGCCGATGGTGAACGATTTATGGAGAAGACGGCTCCCGACTACATGGAGCTAGCTTCACGAGACGTTGTTTCCCGGGCCGAGCAAACTGAGATCGACGAAGGAAGGGGAATCGACGGAAACGTTCTTCTGGATCTGCGTCATTTAGGTCGTGAATATATCGAGGCGAAGCTCGGTTACTTGCAAGAGGTTTCGGTCGAGTTCCTGGGTATCGACATGGCGGAACAACCAGTTCCGGTGCAGCCCGGAATGCACTACATCATGGGCGGTATCAAGACTGACGTGGATGGCGCGACTGCCATGCCCGGTCTATACGCCGCTGGCGAGTGTGCAAACGTGAGCGTTCATGGCGCAAACCGTCTCGGCGCTAACTCACTTCTCGACACGATAATATTTGGCAGGCGTTCCGCAACACACGCTATTGAGTACATCAAGGGCATCGGTAGCCACTCGAAAGATGAATCGGTTCTTGCCTCTGAGAAGGCCCGTCTACAGGGTCTTCTTGATCGACCCAAGGGCGAGAGGGTTGCCACCATTCGAGACGACATGGCTCGCGGCATGACCAAGGGCATTGGCGTATTCCGAGATCAAGCCTCAATGGAAGGCGCTCTCGAGAACCTCAAAAATGTGAAATCACGTTTAGGTGGATTCTCGATCGAGAACAAGGGAAAGGTATTCAATACCGACCTCATGTTCGGTCTTGAACTCGAGTTCATGGTTGACTGTGCCGAGGCTGTCGTGGCCGGGGCACTGACTCGTAAAGAGAGCCGTGGAGCGCACTTCCGAACAGATATGACCGAACGGGACGATGAAAACTGGCTGAAACACACCCTTATGTACAAGGATGATGAAGCCGAGAACGGTGTTCGCGTTGAAACGTCTGACGTGAAGATCACGCAGTGGGAACCAGTAAAGAGGGTCTACTAAATGCCGGACACTATAAAAGTAAAACTGAAAATCAAGCGATTCGATCCCGCTGAAGCAGGTGGTAAAACCTGGTGGCAGGAGTACGAAGTTGATGTTCATCCCGACTCAACAGTTCTCGACTCGCTAATCGAGGTACGAGAACAAGAAGACGGCACTCTCGCAATGCGATGTGCATGCCGAGCTTCGATTTGTGGCTCGTGTGGCATGAAGGTCAACGGCGGCGCAAAGCTTGTCTGTAAGACTCGCGTAATCGACGTTGCGCCAAACGGTGAGCAGTTGCTCATCGAGCCGATGGGCAACCAGCACGTCGTCAAAGACCTCGTGGTTTCACTCGACGCGTTCTTCGCACAGATCAACCGAGTCGAGCCGTTCCTGCAGCCGAGCTTCGTTCCGGAGGCCGAGTACACGGCCACGAACGATTCGATGGAAAATCTGCTCACCTCAATGAATTGCATCATGTGCGGCATCTGTGTCTCTGACTGCACGGTTCTCGAAGTCGACTCGAACTTCATCGGACCCGCGGCGCTGGCAAAGGCGTGGCGGTTCACTGAAGACCCACGAGACTCGAAGCGTGACGAGCGTCTGAAGGCGCTGAACGACGAAGACGGTGGAATATGGGACTGCACACGCTGCATGAAGTGTGTCGATGTCTGCCCCAAGGGAGTTGCGCCCATGGACCGAATCATGGAACTGCGTGAAGCCGCTATCGAAGCTGGCAACACGAACACCCACGGCTATCACCACACCGAATCGTTCTACAAGTCCGTGAAAAAGAACGGTCGCCTGGACGAAACTCGTCTGGCCATCGATTCTGCGGGCATGTTCAATATTCCTCGAATGCTGGATCTCGTTCCAATCGGGCT
>CAVOCL010000055.1:0-8761 GCA_963694185.1 Dehalococcoidia bacterium | reverse complement strand
GAATCCCGTACCACTTCTGGCACCGTGATAGATGATGATGATCAACTGCACGGTAATCAGGGTTTCGCCCAGATCCGATCTGAACCGAGGCAGGTTTACGTTGATCGAAAAGTCGAGCGCACCAAGAAATAGAGCACCGCTGCCGATCGCTATCGCCAGAATTTGGGCGAACCGAGTGGGCTGAATACCAGTAGCTGACGACGAAGATGAATCTTCAGATAAAACTGTGATGCCGGGGCTGACGATAGCTAAATTCCGCCGCCCACTGGCCGAACGATCTCAACCACATCACCCTCGTTGATCACTGTTTCGTCGAACGTTTCACGACGAACGACCACCGAGTTGATTGCAACGGCGACCGATCGGCCGGCGAACCCCTTTAGTTCCAAAAAGGCCGTAATGCTGATCGGTTCATCAAGTTCTGAACTATTTCCGTTAACTGTGATCTCGATCATCTGCTCGTAGTGCTCCCTGCATCAGCAACGCAACTAACTCGGCGCCCAAAAAGATGCCATTCTCAGCTCGCCAGCGCCCGCTTGAGTTCTCGCGCAGCCCGGTAAGAATCGTATGCGCCAATTATCGCGCTTATCACCCCAACACCGCCTGCTCCAGCGTCAATCACGCTTCTGCAATTTTGCGACGTTATCCCGCCAATGGCGATAACCGGAATCGAAACGGAACTAGCGGCCTCTTCAACCCCGGCCAACCCGCTGGTGGCACCACCGGGATGCGATCGAGAAGGAAACACAGTGCCGAAGAAAACATAGTCAGCGCCGTCAGATTCGGCAGCTACTGCGGCATCTGTGGAGTGAACTGATTTGCCGATGACAGCGTCGTACTTGAGGTTTTGGCGAGCCTTTTCGACCGACATCCCGTTCTCTGGGAGATGCAGACCGTCGGCACCTGCAAGCACAGCGGCTGCCGGATCGCCGTTCACCACGACCTGCGCGCTGTGTTGAACAGTGTCAATCAATCTCGCTGTCAGATCAGCGAGCTCGTTCGTAGATAACTGTTTCGCACGCACCTGCACTAGATCAACGCCACCTCGAACGGCAGCATGCACCCGCTTCACCAGATCATCCCAATCCGCTACGAGATCCAAATCCGTGACAAGCGCAAGTGTCCGGCCGGGCCCAGTATTAACATGCCGTAAACGACCCACTAACTCTTGCCAGAACCCACAGCCACGCCCTCAGTTGGGCTGCTGGCCGAAGCCTTGTCGATAATCGGAATACGACCCGCCAAGTACGCTTTTCGACCCGCCTCAACACCAAGCTTGAACGCCTCGCCCATAAGCCCGGGGTTCGCCGCCTGCGCAATCGCCGTGTTCACCAGAACAGCGTCGGCGCCAAGCTCCATAACCGTCGAAGCATCGGAAGGCACGCCAAGTCCAGCGTCTACAACAACCGGAACGTTCACCTGCTCGATAATGATCTGAATCTCTTCTGACGTAAGCACACCACGACCCGATCCAATCGGTGATCCCAACGGCATCACGGTCGCGCAGCCAACATCTTCAAGGCGCT
Source organism: Dehalococcoidia bacterium (assembly GCA_963694185.1). Taxonomy (GTDB): domain Bacteria; phylum Chloroflexota; class Dehalococcoidia; order Lucifugimonadales; family Lucifugimonadaceae; genus Lucifugimonas. The sequence goes on along the minus strand of CAVOCL010000055.1, from coordinate 7,235 downwards.
TCGCAAGCTCCGGGTCGGCTCCCATGTAAGGCAGGCAAACAAACCCGTCTTTTACAAGCCGTTCAGCAGCTTCCAACGTGCCAATCGGGTCTGGCAGAAGATATTTGGGATCTGGAATAACCTCGATCTTTATCCAGTTCGATCCGGTTACTTCACGTGCAAGCTGGGCTGTAAATACAGCCTCATCAGCGGTTTTCGATCCCGCCGTGTTTGGCAGGATCTGGTACTTGCTCCAGTCGAGATGATCAAGCAACGTCTTCTCGTTGGGATCATCAAGATTCAAACGCCTGATCGCAACGGTAATAATCTCCGTTCCCGACTGTTCGACCGAAGCCAGCAGATCGGCGACTGATCCATGTTTACCCGTTCCCGTCATCAAGCGAGAATCGAACGTCTTGCCCGCAATCGTAAGTTGATCACCCATCAGAACCCGCTCCGTATCGAATACGTGCCGAAGCACAAAAAAAACCGCCTTTTCCAGCATGCCGGTTTGGCGGTGGAAGGCGGTTGTGACTTGCTTCCTACGCCGGCATTATCCGGATCAGGTCATGGGTCGGTGGTGATTTCCTGTCCACCCTCTCAGCCCGGATTACCCGAGCTCCCCAACAATATGTCGCCCAATTGTAGAACCCTCAGCGAAATCGTCAACCGGTCCCCCTTAACTGGTCTATTCGTTAGGTGTATGAACCCGAGCAGTTAGGCTGTATATTTCGCCCGTACCGAACCATCGCACCCTTGTCTATTCGTTCGAAAACGCCAAGTGCGCGCTAAGCAAAGTAACGTAGGAAAACCGGTTCAAATACTTGACTAAATTGCCAAACGGGCGCGTCCCCAAAGCACTGCTCATCGATCTCGATGGCACGGTTCTGCCCAGCTCTAATCAGCCCACTGATGCCGTAATGAGCGCAATTAGGGCGGCGTCCGAACTTATACCCGTCGCTATCGCCTCTGGTCGGGTTCAAGACGATGTTTGCCACTACGCACGCCTGTTCGGACTATCGACTCTTCAAATAGCCGACAACGGTGCGACGCTTATTGATCCGCTGACCAGCAGGGCTGTGATTCGACGAACGTTCAGCAAAGCCGACGCCATGCACACAGTAAGCATTCTGGAAAAAGTTGCGAAGCGAACACTGGTCTGCGACGCAGGCAATTTCATTCCGCTGTCCAAAGACATCAAAGACTGGGACATCACTGTTGTTATGGGCGAATTATCCAGCCAGTCTGAAGCGATGATTTGGGCCGAAAAACTGCGATCAAATACCGTAGAAGCCAGCGTGTCTATCGACAACGTCGACAAGTGGTACATCGATTGCACACCCGCCGGGGTCGACAAGGGATTTGGAGCAAGTCAGTTCGCCGAACGAGTAGGGGTCGAACTCGACGATCTGATGGTGATAGGCGACGGCTGGAACGACGTACCTATGTTCAAGGTCGCGGGCATACCGATCGCCATGAGTGGCGCACCCGACGAACTACTTCAACTCGCTGTCGCAGTGGTGCCAGACATCGATAACGACGGCGCAGCACAAGCTATCAAACAGTACGTGTTAAATAGCTAATTTCACCTTAGGTGGCTGAATCGACCGGCTCGTCGACATCGTCAATGCCGTCGAACTCATTGATTTCACCAACCAGCAGCTCGTCGCCATCCAGAAGCTCATCGTCATCAACAAACTGCGGACTGCTATCACTCTCTCCCGACTGCCGGAACGCCCTCACGCCAGCTGCCAGCCCAACCTGCCACGCCTTCGTCTCACGACGTAACGCCGTTCGGAACCGGTTACCGTATTCGCCAACCTTCCGGAACTTCTTCTGGCGACGGCGAACAAGCGTCTTGGTGTTGCGACCCACCAGATTCGAAAGCTCGCGCATAAGCGCCCGCTTCAGCAGCCGAGCGGCCTCATCAGGCGAACCGTGCGCACCCATTTCAGGCTCAGGAACAATATCGTCGACTATCTCCATGTCGACACAGTCGACCGAAGTCAGCTTCAGCGCCCTGGCTATATCCGAAGCCTTGCCCGGATCGCTCATCTCCGACTGCGCCCCACGTTCAGGAGCGATCGGCGTGTATATAGCGTTTTCGAGCATGAGAACCCGGTCGGCCAGCCCGAACGCAAGTGCCGCTTCAGAACCACCCTCACCAATAAGAATCGAAAGCGTAGGGATTTTTGCACGACCCATTTGGTCGATCATCCGAGCGATAGCGCTGGCAAGCCCACGCTGCTCCATGTCGATACCAAGACGAGGACCCGGCGAGTCAACAATCGTCACAACCGGCAACTTGAACGTTTCGGCCAGAATCACTCCACGGCGCGCCTTGCGGAACCCGCCCGGCGTGATATCGCCGTTACGAATGTTGCCATCGTCATCGGCATCACCGACTGCTGACTTCTGCTGAGCGACGATCATCACGCTCTGCCCACCCAAACGTGCCAGACCAATGATTACCGATTTGTCGTCGGTATAAACCCGATCCCCGTGCAGCTCAAAGAAATTGGCGAACACATTGTCGATGTAGAAGCGGGCACGTGGCCTGTCTGGACGGCGTGCCAGCTTGACCATCTCCCACGCTTCACGAGGTCGTATGGCGAGATTGTCGGGTGTGATTTTGCGAGATGACGTGAGCTGAAACTCAGGTGAAATAAGATCGAGCACAGACGCCAACTCGTGCTTCAAGTGATCCCGTTCGATAATCGCATCGACGTGTCCACGTTCGAGATACGCCTCGGCTTTGTGCTCGGTATCAGCCCGCTTGCCATCGATTTCGCGCAAATCAGCGAGCGGGGCGAACCCGATGTGGGATCCTGGCTCGGCAAAAATAATATTGGCCATCGATGCGAAGCTTCCAAGCACCTGACCTGTCGAAGGATTGCTTAGGGAAACGATAAACGCCTGCCCCTTATCACGCAGCGCCCGGGCAGCCAGCGTCGTCTTGGCCATCTGCATCAGCGAAAGCACGCCTTCCTGAATACGGGCTCCTCCTGAAGTAACCATTGCGACACACGGCATCTTTTTCCGAGCCGCTAGTTCAAGCGCAAGCGTGACTTTCTCGCCAACAACCACGCCCATCGATCCGCCAAGAAAGCTTGAATCCATAACGATGATCACAACAGGCGTGCCACCAATTAAGCAGGTTCCCGTTACGGCAGCTTCAGACAACCCTGTTCGGGTCTGGTCCTGCAGCAGACGCACCCGGTATGAAATTCGAGGCGAGAACTCGAGCGGGTCGAGCGACTGGATCCACTTACTCGTCTCTTTGAAGCTGCCTTCGTCGGCGATTGCAGCAATACGACGTCGTGCCGAGATCGTGTAGTGGTATCCGCAAGTTGGGCAAACGCGTAGCCGACGGTACTTCGTCGACTTGGAAAGATCGGCTCCACAGGAGAGGCAATCCTTTCGAGGAGCCTCAAGATCGATTGGCGCGAGCTCTTCCAGCTGATCGGCCTGATCAGAACTAATCTGATCGCCGTTCAGTTTGCCGTTTTGCGGCTGGTCATCATTCTCTGGAAATAACGGAGTTACATCTGCCAAATCGGTGCGTGGTGCTCCTGATCACGTGCGGTTTCGATCATTGCGAAACTCGCCTTAGTTCATTCTAAGCCAACGAATAGGCCACGAACGAGAATTGGCCACCTGCTAGCGGGGCTTGGTTAGTCACGGGTGTGCCAGTTAGCGGCAGGCAGAAGATACGGCCCTAAATAACCGGCCTGGGCTTCCCGGGCTCTCCGGCCCCCACAACACCCTCATCCTCTAATTCATCCATCAATCGTGCCGCCCGTGGGTACCCGATGCGCAACCTTCGTTGCAGCAGCGACACGGAAAGCGTCTTCTGAGACTGAGTAAGGCTTACAGCCTGATCGAATAGCGAATCGCCATCGGTCGCACTCGAAGAAGTGCCGTTGCCGTTCTCGGCACCAGCGTCATCGAACGACACAACCAACTCGGGCAACGCCGGGCCACTCATGTTCTGATACGCCGATACAACCCCTTCGATCTCAGCATCGTTCAGGAAAGCTCCCTGAACACGGGCAGGTTTCGGCTTGTCGATCGGCATGTAAAGCATGTCGCCACGACCCAGCAGCTTCTCAGCACCAACCGAATCGAGAATTGTTCGAGAGTCGATCTGCGACATTACAGCAAACGAAATCCGACTCGGGAAGTTGGCTTTGATCAACCCCGTAACAACATCCACAGAAGGGCGCTGCGTTGCGACAACGAGATGAACACCGGTTGCCCGACCCAGCTGTGCCAGCCGAACAAGCAGTCGCTCGACGTCACCGGCAGCCGTTAGCATCAGGTCGGCAAGCTCGTCCACAAGAATCACCAAATACGGCATCTTCTCGGGCATCTTGTCGTTATACGAAGCGATGTTCTTCACGGCAGCCTGTTCAAGCTGACGGAACCGACCCATCATCTCGTCGACCAGCGATCGCAATACGATTACAGCTCGATCAGACTCGACAATTACAGGATGATAAAGATGCGGAATTCCCTGATACGGAGTCAGCTCTACACGCTTTGGGTCGATCATAATCAACCGAAGTTCAAGCGGCGTCTTGGTCATGATCAGCCCGGTAATGATCGCGTTCATGCAAACGCTCTTACCCGAACCTGTCGAACCAGCCACCAATGTGTGCGGCATCCGTGCCAGATCGGCCATCACCGGCTCACCACCGCTGCCAAGTCCAAGGGGAACCGGCAGGGCAGCAGTCTGTTTAAATTGTTCCCACTGCGGCGTGTCCATCACCGAACGTAGCGTCACCTGTGTGGGGTGAGAGTTAGGCACTTCGATACCAACAACCGATTCGCCCGGAACCGGCGCTTCAAATCGCAAATTCGGCGATGCCAACGCCAGCGCAATATCTTTTTCACGATTGAGAATCGTGTCGACTCGAACCCGCTGACCGGTGTTCTCTTCTGAACGACCCTTCCAGCCTGGGCTGAGTCCGTACATCGTGACAGTTGGACCCTGTCGAACTTGATCAACGCTCACATCGATTCCAAATTGACCCAGCGACTGGACGACTTTGGCACTCGTGACATCAATCTCATCCTGAGTAATCCCGCCAGGCTTGGCGATCGCCAGCATTTCCGGGTTCGGTAGCTTCCACGGATATCGATACGCAGCCGAGTAGTCGGGCGGCGGTGCCGCGGCCTCTTCGGCTTCTTCAACTTCGCTCTCAGTCGGGAACGCGGTTGTGACTGGTGTGGCGGTACCCTCAACTACCTTGAGTTCACCTACCGCAAGCTCATCGGATGCTTCAGCAGTTTTATCTGCGTCCTCAACGTCAGAAGATACATCGTTAGCAGCAGGCTCACTCGAAATATTAACCGTGCCCTCGGCACCCTCGGCAACCTGTGCGCTCTGATCAGCCTCATAGGCCTCGGAATCGGCCTTCCGCAACGCCTTCAGCTGCGACCGTTCATAACGCCAGTTCTCGAACCGGTGATACAGCGATTGAGCCCCGGTTGCGATAACTGCGAAAAGGTAAACGCTAACCTGCAGAATTCCAGAACCAGTCGATTTCGCTACGCCGGGCGCACCAACAGCAAAAGCGATTATCAGTAGTCCAACCACCCGAGCCCACGCAAAGGAGTACTCGGTAATCCCAACATCGAATCGATCCCACTCAAGCGGCAATCGAGAAATAGCAATTCCAACGTCGCCACCAAATGTCTCACCACTAAAAGCAGCGAGCGGGGCGTAGAAAATTCCCATGCCACCCGAAATCGCCAGCCCAACAGCCAACGATGAAACAACCCAACTCCACTTATCGAACAGTTGCGCTCGCTTGAAAACGATCAGGAACAGTGTCGCAACGAGCCAGAGCCCAAGCGGAATCGCCGACCATCCAACAAGCTTCCCGGTGTCATCCTGAAAGAAGAAGTAGGCCACTGCCGCAACAGCGGCAACCGCAACCACGAACCAGAACTGCGACGGCGCAGCCACCAAAAGCCGACCAACAAGCCTCGCCACCGAGCCGATTGCTCGGCCAGTTTTCACGGCGATGTTGCTGCCGGCTTTTTTCGACTTGGATTTAGACGTCAATTGCGCTTGTGATTATCAGTGGGCGTCGTTTCGTGCGACGACCCAGAAAACTTCCCACCGTGTTTCGCACGATGCCTTCTAGTTGGCCCCACTCTATGGCCTTCTTCAAATGTTGGTCAAGGACAGGCGTCAACGCATCTTCGGCTTCTTGCAGCAACTCTTCGGCGTCGGACGTGTGAACAAATCCGGCTGAAACGATTTTCGGCCTGCCCACGAGCGACCCGTCGACGGTGTCACGTGAGAACGCCACGGTTACGACTCCGTTTTGCTGAAGCGTACGACGCTCAACGACAACGTTGCCCGATTCGTCCCACATACCAAGTCCGTGCACAAAGATGTGCCCCGCCTCGATCTTGTCGATTACTTCGCCAAAATTAGCATCCAATTCAAGCACATCACCGTCGGTAAGCAAGAATGCGTTTTCTTTTTTAACGCCAGTTGAAATCGCCAGGTCGACGTGTGCCTTAAGCATTCGATATTCACCATGCACCGGCACGAAATACTTCGGCCTAGTGGCGTTCAGCAGCATTCGCAGCTCTTCTTTGCGAGCGTGACCAGGAACGTGGGTACGAGTTTCGTGGTTCGTAATTACCCGTGCACCAAGTCGAACCAGATCGTTGATCGATTCGTTGACCGGCACTTCGTTACCCGGAATCGTGCTAGCAGACATGATGATCGTGTCATCGTCCTGAATCGTGATATCACGGTGATCGTTTCGCGACATGCGAACGAGACCCGACTGCGGCTCGCCCTGGCTTCCCGTTGTAAGAATCAGCACCTTGTCATCGGGAAGACTTGCAGCTTCAGAAGCCGAAACGATCAGATCGCCCGGAATGTTCAAGTGACCTAAATCTCGCCCGATCTTGGTGTTGTTGATCATGCTTCGACCCAGAATGCACAGCTTGCGATCATGCTTGATGCAGGCATCGGCAACTATCTGGATACGAGCGATCTGCGATGCGAAGCTCGATACGATGACGCGGTTTTTCGCATCACCAATAATACCGGGAAGATTATCGACAACTTCGCGATCTGAAGGCGAATAGCCCTCTTCTTCGGCATATGTCGAATCGGCCATCACAAGTAGAGCGCCGTCCTGGCAAATATCAGCCAGCACACCAAGATCCGTCGGCTGCCCGATTACGGGAGCGTTGTCGATCTTGAAGTCGCCAGTGTGAATTAC
>CAVOCL010000054.1:0-8764 GCA_963694185.1 Dehalococcoidia bacterium | reverse complement strand
TCTAAATTCCCGAGGCGCCTATGTCGTAGTTCCCGCCGATGTGGTTACGGCCCCAGAGTTCAGCGAATCGGCACCAGCGACTATCGTAGATTCATCGGATGTTCCTAAGAACGAGTTAATTCTCGATATCGGCCCGAGAACAGCTGCCGAGTACACACGAATTATTTCACTGGTGAATACGATCATTTGGAACGGGCCCATGGGCGTGTTTGAATGGCCAGAATTTGCAAAAGGAACAGAGGCGGTCGCCAAGGCAGTCGCCGCAAATGAGAAGGCAACGTCGGTTCTCGGGGGTGGGTCTACGGCCGAGGTTGTAGGGTCGCTCGATCTCGTCGATAAGATCACTCACGTATCGACAGGTGGCGGCGCATCACTCGAATTCCTCGAAGGAAAAGTCCTTCCCGGTGTTGCCGCACTCGACGACCCAGAATAGTAATTTACGAACAACAAGAACGATCACACAGGATTTATTGAATGGCAGAGAGAACGCCCGTTATTGCTGGCAACTGGAAAATGAACACCGATGTTGAGTCGGGTCTGAAACTCGTTAAAGAGATATTCGAACTCAGCAATAGCATTTCGGGTGTCGACAAGATCGTCTGCCCACCTTCAATAGCGATCACGAGCATCGCACAAACGCTTTCGGGCTCGTCGATTCACGTTGGCGCACAGAACGTCAGTGCCAATGATGACGGAGCCTTCACTGGTGAGCTTTCAACGTCGATGCTGCGGGGCCTGGTCAGCCATGTGATCGTTGGCCACTCAGAACGACGCGCCATGTTCGGCGAGACGTCGGAGCAGGTTGCTGCAAAGGCGATCAAAGCTGCCGACGCAGGTATCAGTCCTATCCTTTGCATTGGCGAAGATCTTTCAGTGCGACAATCAGGAAAAGCCGCCGAGTACGTTGCGAATCAGCTTGAGGATAGCCTTGCGGGCTACACCGATTGGGATTCTTTGATCGTTGCATACGAACCGGTTTGGGCAATTGGTACCGGCGAGGCCGCAACTTCCGATCAGGCGCAGGAAATGACAGCTGTGTGCCGTGAAGTAGTACGCAAACTTGCTCCTGCCGCCGCTGATACTGTTCGTGTTCTCTACGGCGGAAGCGTGAACTCCGGAAACGTCGCAGAACTTCTGGAGCAGCCCGATATCGATGGCGCACTGGTTGGTGGAACTAGCTTGAAGGCCCAAGAGTTCTCAAAGTTGATCGCAGCTGCAGGCACAAACTGACCCCTTCACACGACAATCGGCGTATCCCGTGAGTACATCTTCCAGTTCCGATAAACCCGAAATCATGGTCGTCGTTGGCGCTACAGCTACCGGCAAAACTACTGTGGGTGTGGAACTGGCTCTTGCTCTCAATGGGGAGATCGTGAATGGCGATTCTCGATTGTTTTATCGAGGTATGGACGTCGCAACGGCAAAGCCGACGCTCGATGAAATGAAGGGCGTTCCCCATCATCTGATCGATATCCTCGATCCAAACGAGCAGTACAGCCTTGCGGGATATCTGGAACACGCCCGTTCGGTGATCGAAGAAATATCGTCACGAGGAAAACTGCCGATCATAGTCGGCGGGTCGGGGCAGTACATCTGGGCAATCCTCGAAGGCTGGGAAGTGCCTGAAATCGAACCCAACGACAAATTGCGTAACGAATTAGAAGGTCAGCTTGCTGCAAAAGGTGTCGAAACGCTTGCCGCTTATCTGACATCGATCGCCCCGGCTATTGCCGCAGATACCGATCTACTCAATCCACGTCGTGTTATTCGGGCAATCGAACGAGTTATGTCTAACTCAACCGATGCTTCGAAAAATCGAAGGAAAGCAGAAGAAGAACCGTTCAACGCGTTGATTATCGGACTGTCTGTCGAACGACCTGTACTGCACAAACGAGTGACGGATCGTCTCGAAGTCATGCTTGAATCCGGCTGGAAATCCGAGGTTGAATCGTTGGTGGGTGCAGGATATTCAGCCAACGACAGAGCAATGAGTGGCATCGGGTATCGTCAGATGATGGCGCACTTGAATGGCGAATTCGATCTCGACGAAGCCGTTCGAAAGACCGCGGTCGCGACAAATCGATTGATTCGACACCAGAACAACTGGTTCAAGCAAGCCGATACTCGAATCAACTGGTTCGACATGACGGTCGACTCACCTGCAATCACGAAATTGATCATCAGTAGTTCCGAAGCGTGGCATGCTAAGTCGAGATGATTGAACACTATTCAAGTTCGTTTTAGCCACTACATAACGCTAAGTACGCCTGCTAAACCAAACTTGGAGTTTGCCTGAATCATCCATAGAATCATTGGGCTACAAGAACCACACCCACAGGGAACCCTGGAGAAACAATGACCGTAGAGTTCGCAAAATTGCACGGTGCCGGAAATGACTACATAGCGGTAGACGGACGCGGAATCGACCGAGACTGGGGTGCGCTTTCCAAAGAGATGAGCCGTCTGGCGTTCGGTGTTGGATCTGACGGAATTGTTCTTGTACAGGATTCAGAAGTCGCCCAGATTCGAATGCGGGTCTACAACCCTGATGGCTCTGAAGCCGAGATGAGCGGAAACGGCATCAGGCTCTTCTCCAAGTTTGTTATCGATAGACAAATCGCACTGCCGGGCCCCGGAGACGAAGGCTTGAGTGTCGAGACCGGCGGTGGCGTGAGAACGGTGTGGCCAACGATGGAGGGGGACAAGATGGTCTCCGCCAAAGTGGCAATGGGCGAGCCAACCTTCGTGCCATCAGAAATCCCAGTGAACACAGCATTAACTGGCGATCTGGATATGCTCAAGGCCTACCCAATTCAGGCCGGTGGTCGTGAACTGAAAATAACATGCGTCGCAGTTGGAAATCCTCACGCAGTAGTCGTTATGGAAGAATCTGTCGAAGCCTTCCCGCTTGTTGAGATCGGCCCGCACGTCGAGAACCACGAATTGTTCCCGAACAGGATCAACTTCGAGATCGTAAACGTGATCAACCGTTCGAGGATTCGGGCTAGAATTTTCGAACGCGGCGCAGGCGAAACTATGTCATCTGGCACAGGAAGCACGGCCTCAGCAGCGGCAGCAAGAGCACACGGCTTAGTCGATGACACTGTGGATGTGGTTGTCGATGGCGGAGTACTCAGAATTTCCTGGGACAAAACGGGTGAGGCTTTCCTCGAAGGTCCCGCCGTTGAAGTGTTCACAGGCGTTTGGCCTGATTAGATTCCATCTGAACTAACACCATCGAACCATCGCCCGTGTCCACATTTTGGACATCTGCTCGTTTACGATTGTTCATCTTCGTATACGAATAACAAAACTTAATTCCAACCTTTACGGAATCACCGGAACCAAAAGAATGAAATTTGCTGACCGCGTAGAAAATCTGCCCCCATATCTTTTCGTTGGCATCTCTCGTGCCATCGCCGCTAAAAAGGCAGAGGGCATCGACGTAATTTCATTCGGCATCGGCGATCCCGATATGCAGACACCCGAGCCAGTGCTTGAAGCGCTCGTTGAAGGTTCAAAGAAAGCTGCGAACCACAAGTACCCCGAGAGCGAAGGACTACCTGAGTTCAGAGCACGCGTTGCGAAGTTCTACAACGATCGATTCGGCGTAAAGCTCGATCCCGCAACTGAAATAATCAACTTGATCGGCGCCAAAGAGGGCATTGCACACGCTGCTCTCTGCTTCATCGATCCCGGTGACATTTCGATCAACCCCGACCCCGCATACCCGGTCTACGAGATTGGAACGATGTTTGCCGGTGGCACAACTCACTTCGTTCGTCTGAAAGCGGACAACGGATACCTGATCGACTTCGCCGACATTCCAACCGATGTAGCCAAGAAGGCCAAGACCCTCTGGATCAATTACCCGAACAATCCAACCGGTGCGATCGCTCCGATGAGCTTCTTCGATGAAGCAGTTGCTTACTGCAAAGAATTCGACATTGCGCTGCTTCACGACGCCGCCTATACCGAGGTTACCTACGACGGCTACGTTGCACCAAGCGTGTTGCAGGCCGAAGGTGCGATGGATATTGCGATGGAGTTCCACTCACTGTCGAAAACTGCCAACATGACCGGCTGGCGCGTCGGCTTCGCCTCGGGCAATCCTGAGATGGTCAACGCTTTAATGCGAGTGAAGTCGAACATCGACTCAGGTCTATCGCAGGCAAACCAGGAGATGGGCATCGCGGCTATCGATCTGCCAAGCGAGTGGGTCGATAACAATAACGAGGTATATCGAAAGCGCCGCGACAAGGTAGTCTCGGTCCTGAACGAGATCGGTGTTCCGGCTGTGGCTCCCAAGGGCGCTCTTTACATCTGGACTCCGATTCCAGAGGGCTACACATCGGCCGAGTTCGCCCGGAAGCTCCTCGATGATGTGAACGTTGTCGTCACCCCCGGTAACGGCTACGGACCCGGTGGAGAGGGATACATCAGACTTTCACTGACGATCCCAGACGATCAGATCGATGAAGGTCTTCGTCGACTCGCACAACTTAGAATCAACGCCTGATCTAAAATAAATAGGAACCCAGTTCCCCCATATGGCAAAAAAACGTACATATTCCACAGGACCGTTCCGTGAACGCGCCATTCTCGTGGGAGTCAGCGTGCGTTCTGACAACGACTACTGGGCTCTAGACGATTCGCTGGCTGAACTATCGGAATTGGCTCGTGCCGCCGGGGCGAACCCGATAGCTCGATTCACGCAGACGATGAATAAGCCTTCGCCGACGTATATCGGTAAAGGCAAGATCGAGGAACTTCAGCACGAGGTCAAGCACACAGAAGTCGACACCGTGATTTTCGACGACGAGTTGTCTCCGAATCAGCAAAAGACCCTCGAAGACAAGCTTGGCGTCAAAGTAATCGATCGCACGGCGTTGATCCTCGATGTTTTCGCTCAGCGGGCAAGGTCGCGTGAAGGTCGGTTGCAAATCGATCTCGCTCAGACCGAGTATCTGTTGCCTCGATTGGCCGGCCAGTGGTCTCACCTTGAACGACTTGGTGGTGGAGTTGGTACCAGAGGTCCGGGTGAAACCCAGATCGAAACCGACCGTAGACTCGTTCGTCGCAAGCTACAGCGGGTCAAAAAAGAATTGAAACAGGTTCGATCTCAACGTGATCAGCAGCGTCGGCAACGGACCGGTGGTGACGCTAAAATTATTTCGCTTGTCGGCTACACAAATGCAGGAAAATCGGCTTTGTTCAATAAGATCACATCGTCTGGTGTGATCGAACGAAATCAACTGTTTTCAACTCTCGACACGACGACCAGGCGAATGTATCTGGCGTCGGGAACCCCTGCGACGATCAGCGACACTGTGGGATTCGTTCACAAGCTCCCACCAATTCTCGTGGCAGCATTCCGAGCAACGCTCGAAGAAGCACTTGAAGCCGACCTGTTGATCCAGGTTGTTGACGTTTCAAGCCCGTACGCCGTTGAGCAGGCTCAGGTCGTAAACGACCAGCTGGAAGACATGGGAATAGGGGACTCCCCTCGGGTTCTCGTGCTGAACAAGCTAGATCTCGTGGTCGACTCTCCCGACGAGCCGTTGAATCTCGAAGTACTTGAACATATCGATGTTTCAATGTTCAAGCGAGTGGTTACTACATCTGCGACTAAAGGCTGGGGCATGGCCGATCTACGCGAGGCAATCGAGGCTCAAGTGTCTGTGGGTGGCCAAGAAGAAGCCCTCATCCCGCAAGCCGATTAATTATTCGGGTGAAAAGTCTTTTCTGACTCAACTCTTCTAATCAGCTCAACCGCCTCGGCAATCGTATAAAAATTATCGGTAAAGTTGTACCACTCCGGTGCATTTTCTACTATCACCATCAGCACTCTATCTCCTGGGAATTCTGCCGCTCCGCTGATGAAGAATAGTCCCGTCACATCGTCGAACATTCGAATCTGGTCCGCCGAAACCTCGTAGCTGATGCAGTCGACCAACCCGCCGGTCTCAGACACAATCCATGCTTCGTACTCTGGACCTTTATGAGTCCTTGAAACCTCGATCACATACGGTGTGTTGATACTCCCGGCAGTTTCCATTGCCCGGTTCCTGGCCGTACCGGACAGAAAATCCACATGCCCAATGCGTGCTGGTCCGGCTAATCGGGCAGTTCCCTCAACAATCACCGATGCATGCCGTGTGTGATATTCAAGATCCCCGTTAAATCCGAAACCACCTCCACCAGACATTCTGATGTTGTCGCCTCACTCGGGACTAAAGTCGTCTGATAAAAATCCCCCCGTGTATGGCGGTGGCGTTGCTTCAACGGATCTATTCGACTCAGTGCCGAACAACGATGCTCGGTCGTTGAACCCGAACATCAACAACCAGACCGCGAGGAGGGCGACTATTACAACCAGATCAAGCTGGATTCGAATTCGAGTAAGTTTCATCTGAATTTGAGTTCTTCCAATATAGCGCCAGTTCGTCGGAATGACACCAGCAGGGCAGGTAATCAGAACCTAAACCCAACGTCGCACTATCCTTGTTATGTAAATAAGAAAGCGGTCTTACGAAACAAATTATGCTGTTTTCGGTATTCCCTACTGATTAATTGCGTGTGCAACCGTACATCGAACGTCGAACGTCGAACATACGGCGTATCCTCACTTAGTAGATTATTTATCCACACGGTCGATCCACTCCTCGACCATCTGGAATTCAGCGCACGATACAAAAATCAAAATATGAATTTTCTGACCACACGTCCCAGCTCGTTGAGACTCGCATCCTTTTTTCTAATTGTCTTAGCGACGCTGTTTGTTACAGCCGCTTGCAATAATGGCGACGATGATCCGGCTACTCGCAACTCAGGACCGATCATCCTGTCAGACGGCACACAGGCCACTCCAACGCCTCAAGCTATAGCCGACGAGCCCGCAGCGGCGCCTGATGGCCTGCAAATCATCTGGGAGACCTACTCGATCCTCGTCAGAGAGTATGTCGTCAGAGAAAAGATCGATCCCAACGTTCTTGCTGAAGCTGCCGTTATCGGAATGCTCGATGCTCTTGACGATCGTTACACGGCCTACATTCCGCCTTCCACGTTCAAAATCGACCAGTCCGGTTTCCAAGGAAAATTTGGCGGAATCGGAGCCCAGGTTGAAGCTTCACCAGATCTCAATGGCGTGATCATCACGAAGCCGTTGCTAGACACGCCAGCCGAAAGAGCCGGCATCAAGGCTGGTGACCGAATTCTTGCTGTAGACGGCGTAGATGCGACTGGCTGGAGTGTGATTGAGGCAGTAAACAAGATTCGTGGCCCCGAAGGTACCGACGTTGTACTTACCGTGGAGCACATTGGAAGCCTTGATCCAGTTGACATAACAATAACCCGAGCGATCATCCCAGACCCGAGTGTTGAGATAACCAATGTTGCCGACACCAACTACGGTCGCGTCAAGATCGATACGTTCACTGCTGAAACAGCAAAAGAGGTCCGTGAGGGAGTTCAGGAACTGATCGACGGTGGCGCCAAAGGAATCATTCTCGACTTGAGAGGCAACCCTGGCGGACTTCTTTCTGCAACGGTCAATGTAGCGTCTGAATTCCTTACCGATGGTCTTGTCACCTACGAAGTCGACTCTCGTGGTCAACGTGAAGACTGGAAGGTCAAAAAAGGCGGTCACTTCCCGGATATACCGTTGGTGACTCTGGTGAATAATTTTTCTGCCAGTGGATCTGAGGTACTAACCGGCGCCCTGCAGGATCATGGCCGCACGGTGGCGATCGGCACAACTACTTTTGGTAAAGGCAGTGTGAACTTGCTCCGCGGTCTTTCGAATGGTGGTGGCGTTTACCTAACGATCGGTCGATGGTTTACACCGAACGGTCGGGTAATCGAAGAAATTGGTATTGAACCTGATGTGATTGTCGAGTTCGATCGAAGCTCCGTCGGCAGTAACCCGCAGACCAGTGAAGCTGGCGATCCTCAGATGGAAGCAGCTATCAAGCAGCTTGATTTCCAGGTATCACAGCTGGCGACCACTCCGTAGTCACTGAGGACATCCTTCAGAGTCTGCATCTCCCGACCGGGGTGCATTCTGAGTTTTTCTTTTCCCGAAACCCGATTTTCATCGGGATAAACTCCGTCATCGGAGCCGAGTGACCCGGGGAAAGAACTCGCAGGCGATCACGTTACGTTAAGCTAACTCGAGACAGCCTGAGTTCACTTAATCTGGTGATGTACAGCCACTACCCAGTCGCGCCTAATTCCGTAGACTTGAATCATGGCTAACACCGACACCGAACGCGCACTTGCAACAAATCGACGTGCTCGCTACGACTATTTCATTAAGGAAACATTCGAAGCGGGAATGCAGCTGCTTGGCTCGGAAATAAAGTCGGCACGTGAAGGGCGAATCAACATCGCCGAAGGCTATGTCTACATTAAGAACGGCGAGGCATGGCTCGAAAACGCCAACATTGCTGCGTACGGACCCGCCGGCGAACGTGGACAGCACGACGCAACTCGTCCTCGTAAGTTGTTGTTGAAAAAGAAGCAGCTCGAGTATCTCGACGATCAATCGCATCGAGACGGCCAAACCATCATTCCTCTCAAGGTTTACATCAGGAACCGGGTAGCCAAATTGCTAATTGGAGTCGGCAAAGGTAAACGCCAGGTAGACCGCCGCAACACCATCAAAGAGCGCGACGCCAAGCGAGAGATGGACCGAGCAATACGCTCGAAGATGTAGGTTCAAACCCCTTCTCCCGAGGGAGAAGGTTGGGATGAGCTTGGAATC
>CAVOCL010000053.1:0-8871 GCA_963694185.1 Dehalococcoidia bacterium | reverse complement strand
GTGATATGCATCCGAAGAAACGCCCCATCCGCCCACTTCGGCGTAGATGTGGGCACCACGTGCTTTGGCGTGTTCAAGGCTTTCAATAATGAGAATTCCGCTGCCTTCAGCGGGTGCGAAACCGTCACGACCCTTGTCAAACGGGCGGCTGGCTTTTGCGGGATCGCCAGACCATGTGGAAAGTGCTCGCATGGTGCTGAACCCGCCCATGCCAATTTCACAAATACCGGCTTCGCTTCCGCCAGTGACGATAACGTCGGCGGTGCCACGTCGAATCACCTCGGCTGCTTCGCCGATGGCCTGAGTGCTTGCTGCGCAGGCTGTGACACATGTGTTGGTGTAGCCGGTGAGATTGAACGTGTGCGAGATGTTCGCCGCTGCCATGTTCACGAGCATCATCGGGATGTAATAAGGGCTCATTCGACCGACGCCGCGCTTCACGCGAATTTCAGATTGCTGGTCAGTTTCGGGAAGTCCACCAGAACCACTACCGATCAAGACTCCGATACGGTCGGGGTCTTCTTTTTCGAAGTCGATTCCCGAGTCTTTTACTGCCTGGTGGGCAGCGGCGACAGCGAATTGCGAGAAGCGAGCCATCCTGCGGGCTTCTTTGCGATCCATATAGTCCGTGGCGTCGAAATCTTGAATTTCACCTGAAACGCTGCATGGAAAACCATCGGGACTAACGAGGCTGATCTCTCGAATACCCGATTTTCCGTGTTTGATACCGGCCCAAAATTCGTCGACGGTATTTCCGAGGGCGGTGATGGCGCCCATACCTGTGATCACGACTCTTGTTTCGTTATTGCTGGTCATTTAGGTGGTGTTCGAGACTTTTATATATTTGAACGGGGTGGGAGCTTGATATCAGGGTACAGTTCAGGTTCGATTCCGTGCTCGATCTCAACTATCTCCGCTGCCACAAATAGCGATCCGGTTGCGAGTATCAGGTCGTTGCTGTTAGCCAGTTTTTTGGCCTGAGAAAGAGCCTCGCTGGTATTGGTTGTTACTGCGGACACGGAAATTTTACTCTCACCCAAGGCATCTGACAGTTCGATATTGGTGAGAGATTTAGGGTGTCGAGACTCTGTAACGATGATTTTGGGGTTAAGTGGGGCTAATTCACGTAGTACCGCGGTGGGGTCGTGGCCTTTAACTACGCCGAGGATGAGTATGGTTTCGTTTCGGTTTGGGAAGAGGCTTTCGATGGATTTACGGAGTGCCAGTGCAGATGCGTCGTTGTGGGCACCGTCGACGAAAATCGGGACAGGCGCAATGGCGACGACGTGATTTCTGGCTGGCCATTCGACGTTGCTTAGGCCTTCGCCAATTGCTTCGTTTGTGGTTGGGATGCCTGCTTTGGAGAGTTCTGCCAAGGCAGCTACTGCGGTGCGTGCGTTGTCGGTCTGGTGGGAACCCAGAAGGTGTAGATGGGTGGTGATTGATTCGTTGTGAGTGGCGAATTCGAGTTCGACGCCGTCGATGCCGAGATCGTTTGAGGCGAGGATCTCAACTATTGTGTTCGATTCGGTTAGCGGGCTTTGTTTTGCGTTCGCTGTTTTTCGTATTACTTCGAGCGCTTCTGGTTTTTGCGGCGAAGTAACCACCGGAATTTCCGGCTTGATGATTCCGGCTTTTTCTTTCGCAATTAATTCGATCGTATCGCCGAGTATGGCAACGTGATCGAGGCTGATTGGGGTCATGACCGATACCAGTGGTGTGATGATATTGGTCGAATCGAGCCTGCCGCCGAGTCCAACTTCGATCACGCTTATATCGGCATTCGAGTTATTGAAATGGCAGAACGCCATCGCTGTTTCGAGTTCGAAAACTGAAGCTCTGCCGATGTCGCCATCTTCGGATACTCGTTCAACTGCGGGCCATAGATCGTTAACTAGCTGGGTGAAATCGTGCTCGGAAATCGGTTCGCCGTTGATTCGTAATCGTTCGGTGATTCGGTGAATCGATGGTGATGTGAAGAGGCCTGTCGTGTATCCGCTGGCGGCGAGCGACCATGCGATCATCGCCGATGTGCTGCCCTTGCCTTTACTGCCCGCTACGTGAACGTACTTCTGGCCGATGTGCGGATTGCCGAGATACTTAAGGAGCCGTTCGATGCGTTTGAGGTGGAAGTCCGGCGGGTCGTTGGCGCGGGATTTTCTCTCGAAGTCGGCGAGCGAGAGTAGCTTCGAAACAGCTGCCTGATATTCGATATTCACGCTACCGTTGGATCTTTCGGGAGTTTGGTGCGACATTGGGTTCGATTATCACGGTGTATGGGACTGAATGTCACTCTTATTGGGGTTCACCGGTGGGGTTTTGCGTACCCCATTGCTAGTATTGACGCTCCGAAGATCGATTGTCTGGAAAAACAGGGCTATCCAGTATTTTTGACACTTTTTGATTCAATGCCCGATCGCAATTTAGAAGAGGCTCGGCAAATTCGTGAAATACCGCGACCTTATAGACAGCGCAATCAAAGGCCATGGCGCCGATTATTGCGAAGTACGAATAGAAGAGACTGATAATTCGCGGCTTACCTACCGCGGTAAATCGCTTGAAACAATTGCGCAAACCAGTGGTTTGGGCGGGAACGTTCGAGCCGTTACTAAAGGTGGCTGGGGATTTGCTAGTTTCAACAGTCTCGACGATCTGAAGGCCAAGATTGGAGACGCCGTTGCACAGTCGAAGGCTGTTGGCGGGACGAAGACTGAAATTGGCGAAGCGGATCCTCATGTTGACGTGGTTCCGGCTCACATCGTTCACGATCCCGCCGATGTTTCTCTCGATGAGAAAAAACGGATCATGGATCACTACAACGATCTTGTGTGGTCGGTAGATGGCATTAACAGCGCCGACATTATTTACGGCGACACTTCACGCAAAACGTTCTTTGGAAGCTCTGATGGTTCGTATATCGAGCAAGAACAAGTCCACGTTATTTCACGAATTTCGGCGCAGGCTCGAAGCGGTGGTGACGTTCAGCAGGCCGGATTTAGTCTTGGGTCGCAGGGCGATTTTGATCTGATTCGAGATCTGGATGAGCAGGTGGTCGACGCTGCAAAGCGAGCGGTTGCGCTGCTGGATGCGAAGTCGCTTGAGGGCGGTGAGCGCACGGTAATTCTTGATCCAGTGCTTGCGGGCGTGTTCGTTCACGAGGCGTTTGGGCACCTTTCTGAGGGCGACAACGTGTATGAGAACGACAAGCTGAAAGAGATTATGTACATGGGTCGTAAGTTCGGTGGAAAGCACCTGAACTTCACCGATGGTGCTGCGATTCCGGGGTTGCGGGGCAGCTTTAAATATGACGATGAGGGGACTCCGGCTACTCGAACGGCACTTGTTCGAGAAGGTGAGCTGGTAGGTCGCCTTCACTCTCGTGAGACTGCCGCGAAGATGGGTGAGAAGCCGACCGGTAACGCTCGGGCGATTGGCTACAACTTTCCTCCGATCGTGCGCATGACGAACACGATAATTGAGCCGGGTGAGGCGACTCTTGAGGATTTGCTTGAGGGCGTTGAAGATGGCGTTTACGTTCGCAATTGGTACGGCGGGATGACGCAGCACGAGATGTTCACTTTCTCGTCGGGCGAGGCGTACATGATTCGCAACGGCGAGATTCAGGAAGCTGTTCGTCCCGTAATGCTTACCGGAAACCTGTTCGAGACATTGAAAAATCTCGATGGGATTGGAAACGACCTCGGCATGAACCAGGGCGGCGGTTGCGGCAAGGGTGGTCAGTCGCCATTACCGGTTTCGAACGGCAGCCCGCACATACGTATTCAAAAATGCCTGATTTCAGGGGCGTAGGCGTGTTGTTATCGACAGTTTGTGACCAGATATTTCGAGAGATAAAACATTGAGCGAATCGCTACTAAATGCCGCTGCGGCAAAATTTGATCAGGCCGAGGTTTACCGGATTGAGATGGAGAGTCATCCCGTTTCGTTTGAGGCGAACCGGCTGAAGGAAATCATGCGTCGTGACACTTCGGGTGTTGCGCTTCGGGTGATCGATGACGGTCGGATTGGATTTACTTCGACTACCGACGCTAGCCGTGAATCGGAACTAGTGGATCGGGCGGCAACGCTGGCTCCGTTTGGATCCGAGGCTTTGTTTGAGTTTCCTGCTCCGAGTGAATATCCGACTGTCGATATTGTCGATGCCAAGATTCCTGCGGTTTCTCAGCAGTCGATGATCGACGTTGGACAAGGGCTGATCGAACGGCTGATGGACGAGTGGCCAGAGCTGCTTTGTGACGCCCGCATTGGGTGGTCTACGGGGCGAGGTCGGATCATGAATTCGGCCGGGATCGATGCTGAGTATGAACAGACGAGCTACTACTGCTCGCTGGGTGCTCAGCTCATTCGTGGCACCGACATGCTGAACGTTTGGGCCGGATTCGGTTCGAGTCATTTATTCGGCGAAGTTGAGTTGGATCGACTGTTGCAGACGGTTCGACGATCGCTGCGATGGTCTAAGGAGACCGCTCAGGCAACGGCCAATAAAGGCGATCTTCCGGTGATATTTACGCCTCGCGGTGTTGGCGCAACGATGATTCATCCTCTGCTTTCGGGGTTTAATGGCAAGAACGTTGCTAACGGATCATCGCCGCTGGGCGATCGCTGGGGCGAGAAGATTGTTGACGAACGAATAACGATTTTTGATGATCCACTGATTAGCGGTGCGAGCGGCAGCAGGCCGTTTGACGACGAGGGTGTTGCGAGTCGTCGACATGCGCTGATCGAAAACGGTGTTGCAGGCGGGCCGTTACTGGATCTGCAAACGGCGGGTCAGCTCGGGAAGACGTCGACTGGAGCAGCTGGACGTGGGCTTGCGAGCACTCCTTCGCCAGGTACTTCTGTGATCGACATAGCTCACGGTGACACTCATTTTGAAGACATGATCACCGGAATTAAAGAAGGCCTTATCGTCGAGGAACTTCTAGGTGCTGGGCAGGGTAACGAATTGGGCGGAGATTTCCGTGCAAACGTTTCACTTGGTTATAAAATTGAGAACGGTGAAATTGTTGGTCGGGTGAAGGACACGATGATTTCAGGCAACGTCTACAAGGTGCTGTCACAGGTGGAGCAGGTGGGCGACGCGGCAGAATGGGTGTTCGGATCGATGCGATCGCCTGCCATTCAGTGTCTCGGTGTTGAGGTTGCTGCGAAGGACGAATAGAACGTCGTTGGGTCGGCGCGAACGTACGCTGGCATCTAGAGGGCGCAAGAAAACGTAAATATGGGTCTAGACGAATTTCTAAATCAACTTCCTGAAGACGACGACGCAGCGATTAACTATGCGTCGCTTCCTGAGCTGTCGAAACTTACGGGTCCCGAGGCCGAAGAGTTCGGGCAGCTCTGGCTGGAATGGACGCCTGAACGGGTGTTGGAGATTGTCGATCGCATGGTGGCTCTTTGCGATGAGCAGCCCGACGTCGAGTTCGAGGCGATCTACAAGCAGGGAATGCAACACACGAGTACCGACGTTCGGTTGAGCGCACTAAAGGGGCTCGAAGAGAGCAGCGATCGTGCGTTGGTCAAACCTTTGACCGACATGCTTACGACCGATCCTTCAGTGGAGGTTCGGGCTGCCGCTGCGGTACCGCTGGCGTATCTTTCTGCAATGGCGCAATCGGGCAAACTCGGTGTCAAAGACGAGGTCATTTTGACTCGCGTTCTGTATGCCGTTCTTGAGGACGAGCGAGAGGTCCAGACGGTGAAGCTGAAGGCGCTTGAAGCAGTTTCGGTGTTCGGTGGTGAGCGTCTGATTCCGTTTATTGAATCGGCATATGCACTGCCAGACGTCAGGTCACGGCAGAGCAGTATTTTCGCTATGGGGCGAACGTCGGATCCGAGATGGGTTAGCTACGTTCTTCCCGATCTTGAACATGATGACGCTTCGATTCGCTATGAGGCGGCGATGGCGATGGGTGAGTTGGGCGACGAAGAGCATTTGCATTCGCTGGATGTTTCGCTGGACGACGCCGACCTAACGGTTCAGCTGGCGGCGATATCGGCTGTTGAGCGCATTGGTGGCGATGTCGCCAAGAGTCAGCTTGAGCAGCTGCTGGTGAGTTCGGAGCCCCGTGTTGTGGAGCTTGTACAGCAGGCTTTGCAGGCGATGAAGGATGAAGAGGATCTTGATGAGGTTGTGACTCAGGAGATGGCTCGTTCGATGTTCGGGGCTGGCGATACTTTGCCGGGGATCGATACCGAGGGTTACGAGCCCGCCGAGATCGAGGGATGGGCGAATGCGCCTGATCCGGGCGATGTGGATGACTTCGGCACGGGTGTTACTGATGAAGCCGAGGATCTTGGGCTTGACCGTGGTGATCCGTTCGATATCGATCTTCCGCCAGAAGACCCGTGGGACCACGAAGAGAATTTCTAGTGCTGAGGGCACTTTTTCTTTGGGATTGGTTCCGGGTAGTCGGACGCGACTAAATTGTCATGCTGAACTTGATTCAGTATCCGCGGGAGTCGCGCAGAGGGTTGGCTTTAAGGCGTAGTGAGCAATGCTGGCGGTGAAGAGGTGCCTACGTCTTTCACAGATCCTGAATCAAGTTCAGGATGACAGTGTAGGGGCGATAGATCTTTTGCTATTGTCGCCTTGCCTGGCGGAAGGCTAGCTGAGCGGCTCCTAGTAGGCTTACGTCGTCTCCCAAGCGAGTTGCGGTTAGCGGGGTTGCTCTGCCGTAGCCGGGGAGTGATTTTTCAATGACCGTTGCCTTGAGCTTCTCCCAGTGTCGTTGGAGTCCCTGAACTACTCCGCCACCGATTACGAGTGCTTCCGGGTTGAAGACGTTGATCAGCATGCCGAGTCCGATGCTGACGTTTTCAATTGTTAGATCGACGACTCCCTGCGCTACCTCATCGCCAGCATCGGCTGCATCGAACACCATGCGTGAAGTAATGTATTCGGGATTTCCGTCGGCCATTTCAGCTAACGGACCTTCGCCTGTGAATCGTTCTCGGGCGATTTTTGCGATGGCGGGTCCGGATGCGTTACCTTCGAAACAGCCGTCGCAGCCCACGTTGCACTTGTAGGCTCCGGTGCGTACTGCGAGGTGACCCACTTCGCCTGCACCCCCGGCCGAGCCGGTGACCATTTCGCTGTTGGCGATGATGCCGCCGCCAACGCCGGTGCTGATAGTTACGTAGATAAGATTTTCGGCACCGACGTGATCGCCGAATCGGGTTTCGGCTAACGCGGCGAGGGTGGCATCATGGCCAACCCAGACGGGCATGCTCATCGCTTCGGATAGCGATGATTTCATCGACTTATCGTGCCATCCGGGCAGGTTGGGCGGGTGGTTGTAGGTTCCGGTGGCGGGTCGGATGGGGCCTGCGGTTGAGACGCCTACTCCTACGATTTCGGCTCCGGAAGGCGCTGTTGCCCGTGCGGCTTTGAGTAGCGTGGCGAGTCGGGAGCTTGCATCGTCGATGCCACGTTCGGGTTCGGTGTTGATGGAACCGCGCCCAGTCATGTGGCCTTCGGCGTCGACGAGTGCGGCTCGGATGTTGGTGCCACCGATGTCAGCAGCGAGTGCGTATTGCAGATTTGGATTTGTCACGTTTGGGATGGTAGCAAAGGGTGCCAGTGGCACCCTTTGTTTTGGGTGAGGTTTGTCGGTAAATTTGTGGGTGTGGAGGCTAATTTGAATGGGACTGGATGTCGTCGAACGACTTGGGCTGGCGTCGCAGTCTCGTTTTGCTCCGGGCGTCGTCTGACGACTTGGTCGCCGCTGCAGTCTCCCCCTCTAACTCCCCCATTCCGGGGGGAACGTTTGTTCCGGGCGTCGTAGGACGACTTGGGCTGGCGTCCGTCGTGAGCTGTCATCGGTCTACCCTCTAACTCCCTTCCTGCCTGAGAGGGAGGGTAAGACAATTCCACCTTGGGGGCGCTCGTTAACACTTTGTGCTTGTTGTAAGTGGAAATCGAGTTCATCATTTAACGATGCCCGAAATAGTTCACGACATAGATTTATCCGCAATAGAGCACCGACCCGGTCAATCGCCCGACCTCGAAGCCAAGCGCCTGCGCGCCTGGGGACGTTTGGCCGACGATGAAAAAGAGTGGGTGCTTGCTGCCTGGGACCTGACGGGGATGATTCCTTCGGCTCCTGCATTTCGTGAACTGAAGAGCGCTGCCGACCGTGTGCTTTATGTACTGGTTGGAACTGAAGAGAGCCTTACGCCGGGTGAGCTGGTTTATTTGATGATCGCTCGCTGGTTCCGAAATATTGATCCCGCAACGGCGCGAGCCAAGATGGCTCAGCTTGTTGGTCAGGGCTATGCCCGGTATACGGGTATTGGTCGCACGATGGGGACTGAGGCCGGACTCGAACTTCTCGAAGAGATGGCGTTGCCGCCTCGACAACCGCGTGAAGGCGAATTGAGTTACAGGGCTGAGAGTGATCGCCGAGAAGGTGTTCGAGAGCCCCGGCGAAGCACGGGTCCTCGGAAGGTTGATCGTGGAGAGTCTCCTCGATCTTCGTTCGGTGATCGAAGTGCGCCGACAGGACGATATCGTTCAGAAATCGACGAGGGAGAGGCGCCGCGTCCGTCTCGTGGCGAATCACGAGGTGAGTCACGAGGTGACCGCGGGGGCGATTCGCGCGGACCAAGGCGTGACGATGATCGTGGTGGATACTCCCGAGGTCCAAGCCGTGATGACCGCGGCGGCGATTCCCGCGGCCCACGACGAGATGATCGTGGTGGATATTCTCGAGGCCCAAGTCGCGATGACCGTGGTGGATATTCCCGAGGTCCAAGTCGTGATGATCGCGGTGGCGATTCACGTGGCCCGAGTCGCGATGACCGTGGTGGATACTCCCGAGGTCCAAGCCGTGATGACCGCGGCGGCGA
>CAVOCL010000052.1:0-8893 GCA_963694185.1 Dehalococcoidia bacterium | reverse complement strand
ATGGGACGCAGAACGACTACGCCAAGAAAAACTAATGCACCCAAACAACTAGATTCTCAGATCACGAAAATGATCAACCTTGTCGTTGCTAGTAGGAACGACGTGGCAACCAGCGGCCTCACTCAACACAATGTTCAACTCAGCTCAAACGCCCCAGGCACTGTCAACCTGAATTCATTTCAGGATCTCTCTCCTTCTGCGCAGCGAACACGTCCACAAGCACACATCCCTGCTAAAGTCCCCACATTCCAACCACACACCTCGAAGAAAACCCAACACCCAAAATGCAACGTGTATACATAACCCTCCAAAACGACGACAAAATCGCCATCTACAACCTCGACTCCAACACCGGCGATCTCACCCATCAGGAAGACATCCCAGTCACCGGCGGACCCGCCCCCTTCGCTTTCTCACCAAACAACCAACACGCCTATACCGGCCTCCGTGTCGCCAACAAAATGGCAAGCTTCGACGTTGACGCCGACACCGGATCGTTAACGCCCACAGACACGGTCGATCTCGAATCCGACCCCTGCTTCATCTCCGTCGACGACACCGGACGCCACCTACTCTCCGCCTACTACGGCGCAGGGCACATCGCAGTCCACCCAATCAGCGAAGAGGGATCTGTTGGCGAAAAAGCCACCGAATGGATCGCCACCCGACACCGCGCCCATTGCGCCCACACCGACGCATCAAACAGCTACACATTCCTACCTCACGTCGACGACTCAAACGCCATTTACCAATACAAATTCAACGCCGAAAACGGCAAACTCACCCCAAACACCCCGGCCGTCATTGAACCGCCAGCAGGCGACGGACCCCGCCACTACGTCTACCACCCAAACGGCAAATTCGTCTACTTCGACAACGAACAAGGCTGCAGCGTAACCGCCTACAAATTCGACTCCGAAACCGGAACTCTCGAAGCATTCCAAACCCTGTCAACGCTCCCCGATAACTGGTCTGGCGATAACTCCTGCGCCCAAATCCACATCAGTCCGTCAGGCGATTTCATCTACGCAACAAACCGTGGACACAACAGCGTCGCCATGTACTCCGTGAACCCAAACACCGGCGAACTAACATCGCTAGGACAGCAGCCAACCCTCGGCACACCACGAGCCTTCAACATCGATCCCACCGGAAAATTCATGCTCGTCAGCGGACTCGATAACGGCGATCTAGCAACCTATAAAATCGAATCCACAGGCCACCTAACCCACCTGAAAACCCAACCAATCGGCAACGAACCAATGTGGATCCACATCACCGATCCAATCACCTAGCCACCGACTGGCGACCACCGTGTGCTGTCATTGCGAGGAGGCCCTGCGACGTGGCAATCAACGACCCTACCTCACCGATCGGCCGACTCAGCAACTCGCGTTTCAACATCAACAATCCAACCCATAACATCACCGTCACAATCTCCCCCACCCCAACCAGCACGCAGTAGCTGCACACCTCTGCTTCCCTCCTTCGGGAAGGGGTTTAGAGGCCACGTCGTAGACATACGAGCCCAAGTGCGGCCTCGGCACGCCCGGCTCATGCTAGATTGCAGCGGCGACCAAGTCCGCATCGGACGCCCGGAGCAAATCACACATGAAAATCACATCAATAAAACCCTGGCTCGTAAAAGTCGAAGGCTCCTTCTGGGGCGAATACTTCTTCATCGAAGTTCAAACCGATGAAGGCATCACCGGCTGGGGCGAAATAACAACCACAACCCTCACCGCCAACCGTGCCGTCGCCGGAATAATCGACAAACTCAACGACCTCCTCATCGGGGAAGACCCCGCCCGCATCGAAATGATCTGGCACAAGATCTTCCGGGCCTTCACCTACATGGGCTCCCGAGGCGCAACAACCCACGTCGTAAGCGGAATCGACATCGCACTCTGGGACATCCGAGGCAAAGTTCTAAACCTTCCGATCTACGAACTTCTGGGCGGCAAAGTCCGTGATGAAATCCTGCTCTACACACACCCCGACCAGAAAAACTTCGCAACCGACGAAGGCGTAGAACAAGAAATCAGAAAAATCGTCGATTCAGGTCACAAGGCCCTGAAATTCGATCCGTTCCCATTCACAGGTGAACAAGCCAAGCAAAACGCCGGATACCTCAGTGGAACCCTCGACCGCGCCAGCGAACGAGTAGCAGCCGAACTCACGGCTAAAATCAGAGAAATCGCGGGACCCGATATCGAACTGCTCATCGATGCTCACGGCCGATTCAACGTCCCAACCGCCATTCGACTCTGCAACACGCTCGAAGATGCCGGCGACATCGACTGGTTCGAAGAGCCAGTTCCGGTCGAAAGCTACCACGCACTAAGCCAGGTCCGAGATAAAGTGAACGTGCCAATCTCGGTAGGAGAACGGCTCCACACACGCTGGGAATTCGTAGCGATATTCGAGCAAGAACTCGCAGATTTCGTGATGCCTGATGTGACTTGGACCGGCGGGATTACCGAGTTGAAAAAGATCTCAAACCAGGCCGAGGCCTACTACATACCGGTGTCACCGCACGATGCCAGCGGCCCCATCAACGTACTCGCCGGAGCCCACGTAATGATGACAGTCCCGAACTTCTACAAGCTGGAAACTGCAAACGCCGATCTCACCAAGTACAACGAGTTCATCCAAACCCCACTCGATAATTCCGGCGGCGCGCTACACATGCCAGAAGGACCCGGCCTGGGCATAGAGATGAACATGGACTACCTCAAAGCCAACAAACTCGAATAGCCAGCCGACCTACGCAGCACTTACCCCCTCTCCCAAGGGAGAGGGCTGGGTGAGGGAGAAATCCAAACCTCGCCAACCAAACCCCAAGAGCTAAACCCACCACCGGTCCTCCCCCGGACCGGGGGAGCTAGAGCCGCGTCACAGACATTCGAGCCCAAGTGCGGCCTCGGCACGCCCGGCTCAAACGAGACTGCGACGCGCGACCAAGTCGCCCGACGACGCCCGGAGCAAACGCCACCCGCGCCCGAAGCTAAAACGAAATACTTCATTCCCCCGGTGCATATCCAACCGAATTTACCTCTGCCCGAACATCGGAAATCAATAAATTATCTTTACGCGCATTTATGCTTTTTTTCGTTTTATTCGTAGAAATCCAAAACACTGAACGCCAATTCCCGATTGAATACACCGTATTGCCCAATGGTCATCCGGAGTTCACGAAAGCAACAACACCGTTGGCTTCTCTGTACTCACAGAACTCGGAAAATCTCGAATATTTGAACTCGCCCAAAAAGTAGGCATTCCCGAGAATGCGGTCGACGTAGAGGTCTCCAAGCATCTCGGCCTCGACGATCCGCCAGCAAACCCAACATCAGGCGGAATGAAGATATCGGTCAACTACCCATCTGAAGTCGCCAGCGGAAACTCCATCGATTTCGAAGTAACAGTCACCAACACGAACTTCACCTTCAAAGAGATCGAATACAACGGTGCTTACCCCGCCGACATTCTCATTTTTGATGCCAACGGCAGCGAGGTCTGGCGACACATGACGGGCGCCATCATCCTGCCCGGCGGTTCGACTCAACTTCCACCCAGGGGATCAGTCACATTCACCGTCGAGTGGGACGGCCTAAGCCACGACGAAATCACTCTCACCCCCGGCCAATACTCGATCCGCGCATTCACTGAGTTCAGATTCGATGAAACCGACAACAGAACATCCCACCATCTCAGCACCACCCCAACCGAACTCCAAATAACCGCCAAATAACCCAACAGTCAATTCGATCCGCATGAATCAACTAATGAGTAAATTATTGACAACGCTGCTACTCGCCACGTTTGTCATCATGCTGTTCTCGGCCTGCACCACCGGCGACGATTTCCGAAGCGCACCGCCCCCTCCCGGAACATCTGGAGCAACTGGCGACACCAACGAACCTGCCCAAACACCTCCAACTCCCGTCCCAACACCAACAATCTCCGCGCCTCCATCACCAACTCCAACCCCTTCTCCCCATGCAGCAACGGTCACCAAAGAAGGCTGCTACGACCGAGGCTACGGTGGCCGAATAAGAGACCCCAACAATTCAAGGGTCGATATCTACCTACTCGTAGAACCGCCCTTGCGCACTTCCGATTACGCCAGAGCAATCTCCGAAACCCTATGCGTGGCTGGAGGCAGATACACCCCACCCGGTGAAGTCCACGTCATTAAAGCGAACTACACGCTGAAGCAACTAAACGAATGGCACGCCCGAATTCGTGATGAGGTACTGCAAGTTCAGGGTCTTTGGTCGACCGACCTAGACGTAGCCAAAAACAGTCTCCAATACGGAGTTCTTTCAGAATCAGCAAAATCTAACATCTTAGAAATCGCCGGAAATGCCGGAATTCCTAACAATGCAATCTATGTCCAAATCCCATCTCAAATCGAATTAGACACTCCCCAACCCACTCCGTCCGCTAGCGGAATGATGCTGTCGCTCGACTATCCACCTGAAGTAACCAGCGGTGAACCAGTAGATTTCGAAGTGACTGTAACCAACTTGAACGAAATCGAGAAAATTATCGAATACAACGGCGCTGTACCCGCCGACGTCGTGATTCTCGACGCGGATGGTCAAGAGGTTTGGCGGCTGACAACGGGAGGCATCAATCTCCCCGGCGGCGGGAGTAGGCTATCCTCGGGCGATTCCGTCACGTTCACAGTCGAGTGGGACGGTCTGGATCACGACGATATCGCCCTCTCACCGGGCCAGTATGCCATCCGAGGATTCGTTAGGCTCCGATTCGCAGATTTCGCAGGTACATCCAGCACTCAACTCACCACCACACCAACCGAACTCCAGATAACCGCCAACTAACCCAAAACAAAACCCGCATTTGGCGGCGCTACTGGCGGCGGCTAACCCTTCGCCACACCCGATAGCTGATGCGAAACCAGCTGGGCGTACAACCCACCCCGCTCCAGCAACTCAACGTGATCGCCGATCTCGACGACCTTCCCGCGATCCATCACGATAATCAGATCCGCACTCATCACGGTCGACAACCGATGCGCAATCACAAGCGTCGTCCTATCCGAAGCCAATACGTTCAACGCCCCACGAACCATCTGCTCGTTCACGGCATCCAGATGCGAAGTCGCCTCGTCCAACACCAGAATCGGAGCATCCTTCAAAAACGCCCGACCAATCGCCACCCGCTGACGCTGCCCACCCGATAGCTGCGACCCACGTTCGCCAACCACCGTTTCCAGTCCGTCAGGCAGTGTCGCAATAAACTCGGCAAGCCCCGCCGAATCAACGGCAGCAGCTACCTGTTCTTCCGATGCATCAGGACGAGCAATCAACAAATTCTCACGCAACGTCGTGTTGAACAAATATGTGTCCTGAGCCACCAACGCCAAATGCTCCCTCAAATCGACAAGCACGTACTCACGTAACTCGTTCTCGCCCAACTTTATGTCGCCGGTTTGAGGATCCCAGAACCGCATTATCAAATGAGCAGTCGTCGTCTTACCTGCCCCAGAAGGACCTACCAGAGCAACCGTTTTACCTTGAACGATCGGGAACGAAACATCGTCCAACGCCTTGAAATCAGTGAAGTCATAGCTGAAATCGACCCCATCTAAATCAATACCAGTATTCGTGACCTCTTCGACCGAACCGTCCGTAACCGGCACCGGCTCAAGCTGCACCGCATATATCCGCCGGGTCGATCCGATCGTGTCGGCAAGCAATCGACCCACCGTCGATATCTCCGAAATCGGTAAAAACGCCGACATCGTAAGCAGCGTCATCAGCGGCAGCAGCCCTGCATCAAGCGATCCGCCAGCAACCAATGAAGCACCAACCACCGCAACCGTTAATCCGCCCATCCCGGTAATCAGTTCAAGATAGATTTTCTGAAGCGTAAGCTCTCGGAAAAACGGCACACGTATCTCAACATAGTCCCGAGCCATCGACATAAATTCCGCCCGACGGTGTCCACCCATGTTGTAAGCAACAACCTCGTGAAGACCCTGCATCGTATCGACGCTGTGCGAGTTCATCTCGCCAAGCTTTTCCCGTGAACGGCTACCTAATCGATCCACCCGCCCCCGAGCAACAAGCGGGCTCACAGCCGTAATAATCAGGAACGGCACAACCGTCACCGCCAGTGGCCAACCGTAAATCCCAAGCGCAACCAACACGCCAATCGGCACCGCCACGGCCACAAACGCAGGCGCAACGATGTGAGCGAAGAAATATTCAACCGTTTCGACGTCTTGTGTAGCCATGCTCACCAGATCGCCAGTCCGCCGACGAACCAAGTACGCCGGAGCCAACTGATCCAGCTTCCTGAACAACGAAATCCGCATCTCAGAAAGCAACCTAAACGCCACGTCGTGCGAAACCCACGATTCCGCCCAGTGCAACACCGCCGTCAAAGGAGCCACTATCAGCAGCAACATCACCAGCGTCCCACGAGGCTCCCCCGAACGAACCGCAGCCACTATCAGCCCACTCAAAACCCCAACACCAATCAGCGTCAAGAATCGAGTCAGCCCGAACAGGAAGCTGAACGAAAGCTCTTTCCACCACGGCCTTATCAACCCCATCAACACGCCGAATGTCGCAATCCACCCCATGCCCTCGGCACGCAAAATAGCGTCGGTCGGCTCCATACTCGCAACATCGCTGATCTGGCCCGTCGACTGGTCACCGCCATCCGTTTGCTCAAGAGGCGCATCGCCGTTCGACGTTCCAGAAACAGACCCGAACGCCCCGTAAGAAGGCGATTCCGATTCAGCCGTAGCCTGCGCCGCCATCAACCGGGCATACTCGCCATCAACAGCCAGCAACTCGTCGTGCGATCCCGATTCCACAACCCCGCCAGCCTGCAATACATGAATCCGGTGCGCTCTCCTCACACTCGATAGACGATGCGCAATCACCAGCACCGTACGATCCTTCATCAACCGTTCAAGCGCCTCTTGAATGATGTGCTCGTTCTCAGCGTCCACCGCCGACAGCGCCTCGTCCAACACAAGAATCGGTGTGTCCTTCAGCAACGCCCGTGCAATCGCAATCCGCTGTCGCTGCCCACCAGAAAGTTTGATTCCCCGTTCGCCAATGATCGTGTCGTAGCCCCGAGGAAGCCGATCAATAAACTCAGTAGCGTTCGCAATCTCAGCAACCCTGCGCAGGTCATCATCCGGCGCCGACTGATCACCGAATCGCAGATTCTCAGCCACCGTGCCGTGAAACAAATATGTGTCCTGAGAAACCACAGCCATCTGATCCCGAAGCTCATTCTCCGGCAAGTCCCCCAGCTCAACACCACCAACAGAAATCGACCCCGAGTCCGAATCAAAGAACCTCAACAACAACCGCACAACCGAAGTCTTCCCGGCTCCGCTCTCCCCAACAATCGCAGCCGTCTCGCCAGCCGGAATCGTCAGATTAAACCCTGATAATGCTGAACGCCGAGCACCCGGATACGAAAACCCAACGTCCGTAAAAACTATCTCTGGCCGTTCAACCCGCCCGTCAAACCTGTTCGATCTCGTCGCAACAAACGGCTTGGCGTCCAAAAACATAAAAATTCCGTGAGCCGCCGACAACCCGTTCAACCCCGAATGAAACAGTTGACTCAGCTCCCTAAACGGCCGGAAAAGCTCAATGCCAAGCATCAATATAATCAGCAGTTCCTCGAACCGCATCTCCCCCGAATCGACCCGATCCGCCCCAACAATCAGCAGCACCGCCGCGCCAATCGCTACCCCAGCAATCGTCACCCCAAGCGATCCCGCGTTTGTCGCCAACACCCACATCGTCGACTTGAACACCGCATGCGCCTTAGTCGCCAGCACTTCGGCCTTCGCCTCGCTCTGCCCGAACGACTTCAAGGTGAACAATCCCTGCACAGCGTCTAGAAATTCCGAAGCGAAATCGCCGTAAGTCTCGCGCCGTCTAATGGAAGCATCCCGATTCCACCGATGAAATACTGCCGGCGCGAATATCGTGAGAACCGAAAATCCAAGTGCGATGAACGCCATCGGCGCATCGAGATACATCAGGTAAACGAAAATTCCAATTGGCGTAAGCACAGCCGTAAACAGCTGCGGCAAATACTGACCAAAGAACGTTTCCAGCTGCTCAACGCCGTCCACCACCGATAGTAGCGCATCGCCCGTACGCTGTTGCCCAAAATACGATGGACCCAGCAGCAAAACCTGATCGTGCAGTCGGCCCCGCAGCTTCAGTTGAATCGAAGCAGCCGTTTTGTGGGCGACCATTTCCTTCTGATACTGCAGCACCCCACGAAGCAGCACAGCCACACCCGCCGCACCGATCAGAGGATACAAATTCTCAACCGATTCGCCTTGCAGAATCTCGCCCAGCAAAACCCCAAGCAAAACCAGGCGCGCTACCCCCGCAGCAGCGGTTAACAAACCGAAAACTACAGCGGCAGCAATGCGCAAACGCACGCCACCAGTCATTGCCCACAAACGAATATCGAAATACATCGGGCGTTAGTATGGCAGAGGGTCAGCCGAGTTGACCGAATCCGGCAATCATTCTGGTAGGGTTGGCGATTCACGAAGGGCTGGATTTGAACATGAGCGACAACGACCTGAAACTGATGGCGCACCTGATGCGCAGGGCCGGTTTTGGTGCGAGTCGCGATGAGCTCGAACGTCGAGTCGAAACTGGCTACAACCAGACCGTCGACGAGCTACTCAACCCAGATTCGCAAACACCCGTCGACTACTACGAATTCCTACGCTACTACCCACTCTGGTGGAAGCCCGGAACCATGGGCGGACTTGGCCACGCTGGCTGGGTCTGGCGAATGATCAACACACAGGCAACCCTTCAAGAAAAACTCTGCCTCTTCTATCACCAGCTATTCGCAACCGGCG
>CAVOCL010000051.1:0-8913 GCA_963694185.1 Dehalococcoidia bacterium | reverse complement strand
AAACACAGGTCTGTGGGAGAACATTATTGTTGTACCATAGGCCTGTTGCAGCATTAGAACACTTGTGCTAATCTGCGTTGCATTGCGGTCGATCTGAACCGTAAGTCCGGTCTCTGGAGAATGCAGAAAGAAGTGCTACGTTGGCTGTTAAGAAAGCAATGCCCAAGATTACAGTTAACGGGGCAAGCAGCGACCGAGACAAAAGTCTTGAGTTAGCTCTTGCACAGATTGAAAAGACGTTCGGCCGTGGCGCCGTTATGCGTCTTGGTCAGTCGAATCTCGATACGAGTATCCAATCTGTTTCTACCGGTTCAATCGCTCTTGATATAGCGCTTGGTGTCGGTGGACTTCCACGAGGTCGAATCGTTGAGATCTTCGGTGCAGAGTCTGCCGGTAAAACTACGCTTGCTATGTCGGCCATTGCCGAAGCTCAGGCAGCCGGTGGCCAGGCAGCGTTCATAGACGTTGAGCACGCTCTCGACCCAACGTATGCCCGTGTACTTGGTGTGGACGTAGACAAGCTGTTGATTTCGCAGCCAGACTCCGCCGAGCAGGCTCTTGAGATTACCGAATACCTTATTCGCAGTGGTGCGCTAGACATCATTGTTGTCGACAGTGTTGCGGCGCTTGTACCTTCCGCTGAACTGGAAGGCAACATGGGCGATATGCAGATTGGCTTGCAGGCCCGGATCATGTCGCAAGCGTTGCGCAAACTCACTGGGATCATTCACAAGACTGACACTGTTTGTGTTTTCATCAACCAGCTTCGAGAAAAAGTTGGTGTGGTGTTCGGCAGCCCTGAAGTGACACCGGGTGGACGAGCTTTGAAGTTCTACAGCTCGGTACGAATCGATCTTCGCAGGATCGAAGCCGTCAAGGTTGGGCAGGACATCATCGGCAACCGCATACGTGCCCGTGTCGTAAAGAACAAGGTTGCGCCGCCGTTCCGAAAAGCTGAAATCGAAATTCTTTTCAGTGAAGGCATCAGCAAAGAAGGCAGTTTGCTCGATCTCGGTGTCGAAGAAGGCTTCGTGAAGAAGAGCGGATCGTTCTACTCGTATGGTGAAACTCGCCTTGGTCAAGGACGTGAGGCTTCTCGCAAGTTCCTGAAGGCTAATACTGATATTCGAGATCAGATCGAAGCCCAAATACGCAATGCTGAATCAGGCATCACGCCGCCAGGGGGCGAAGGCGAAACTGTCGATGCGTCGGCTTCGAACTAGGGGCTTCTAAACCCCTCTGCAATAGTCAATTGATCAATTCGGGCGTAACTGGCAAACATTTGTCAGTTGCGTACCGAGGGTCATTGACCGCTAAACTTGATGTACGAGCTATGTGTCGTTTTGTTTGCGACGCAATTTTTTTTCTGCTCTGAATCAATCTAGTGACCATCCCGATCGTAATTATCGTCTTTGGGCTACTGGGTAGCGCATTTATCAGTGCTACCGAGGCGGCTGTTTTAGGCGCGATCCGATATAAGATCGAGTACCGCGGTGAAGAGGGCGATAAGCGGGCGAAGCTGGTTGTTAAGATTTTCGATCAGTATGAGAAGTTCTTTGGAACGATTCTTCTACTGGGCAACCTGTTCAACATCATGGTTGCATCGGTCGGCACCACACTGGCTATCGCAACTATTGGTGACGGTAATCCCACGTTCCTATCGTCAGTAATTGCAACGGCATCAGCCACCATCGCAATCGTGGTTGTCGGTGAGCTAACGCCTAAGACGCTCGCTATGGTTGCGCCTGAGCGGTGGTCGTTAATTACTGCTAGAGCAGTTTTAACGCTGATGACTGTCTCGTGGCCATTGGTGTTCGCATTCACTTTGGTTCCGAGAGGGATCATCATGTTGTTCGGCGGAAAAGAGTCGCTCAAAAGTCCGATCGTTACAGCTGGTGAGCTTAGAACTTTGATCGATCTCGGAGAGGCTGAAGGCACGGTCGAAGAGAACACAGGTGAAATGCTCGAGAACATCTTCCGATTTGGTGAGATGGAAGTGCGAGACGTAATGACGCCGCGACCTAAGATTATTTGGGTTCAGGCTGATGCCACTTTTGGTGATTTCATGCAGTCGTATCGCACGTCCCCGCACACGCGATTCCCTGTTTTTGATACTAACCACGACGATGTTGTCGGCATATTTTCAGTAAAAGACGTACTTGCTTCTCTTTCTGAAGCGAAGTTTGATCTCGATCACCCTGTGATCAATCTCATGCGCCAGGTTAACTTCGTGCCGGAAACCAAACGGCTAGACGACCTGTTCGACGAGATGCAGGAATCAGGTCACAAGATTTCTATGATCGTCGATGAATTCGGCGGCATTTCCGGTCTTATTACGCTTACCAAACTTGTCGAGCAGATCGTTGGCCGAACTGGCGAAGAAGGAAATCAACCGGATCGACGATTCGTTACGGTCAATGAAAACATGTTCGTGCTCGACGGTGGACTAGAGATTGGCGAGGCGAACGACGAGCTTGGATTAGATATTCCTGAAGGCGATTACGAAACTATCGCTGGATTCTTCCTGGCGCAGGCTCAGCATTTGCCCGACGCAGGAACACGGGTTCGGTTCGGCAATCTTAGGCTGCAGGTTGGCGAGATGGAAGGCACTAAAATCGTCACGATTCGGGTTCGCCGGGTGACCGAGATCGCCGAAATTCCGCAGTAGGCAATATCTGATGTCTACCGAAGCGAACTTTCTCGAACGACTTGATGCAGGTCTTACTCTAGCGTCGGTGCCAAACGGAGCATCCCTGATCGTAGCGTTCTCTGGCGGGCCTGATTCGTCTGCGTTGCTCTCAGGATTGGCCAAACTAAAAGAGCAAAGAAATCTCACGCTGCTTGCTGCACATGTGAACCACCAGATTCGACCTGAGTCTTCTGACACTGCCGAGAACTCTGCACGGCAAATTGCCGAATCGCAAGGGGTTGAATTCACAGCGATCACGATTGATGTTCCTGCGATCGCCGCAGCAGAAAAAATCTCCATCGAATCCGCTGCTCGACAATCACGCTATCTCGCACTGACTCAAATCGCCAACAGTCGAGATGCTTTCGGCGTAGTAACCGGACACACTCGGAACGATCAGGCCGAAACGGTGTTGCTGCATGCTGCTCGCGGTGCCGGCCTAAAAGGAATCAGCGGGATGAGTTTCAGTTCCACTCTGCGTATTCCCGAATCCGAGGTTGAACTCAACGTTCTACGTCCGATGCTCGACACACCAAGAACCGACTGCGTTCAGTTCTGTGAAGAACTCGGAATCGTCGCAGTCATCGACGAATCGAACAGCAGCAGAGAATACACCCGAAATAAAATCCGGTTGGATATTCTTCCGTTGCTAAACGAGGCTGCACCCGGTGCGACGGACGCGTTCGCAAGGCTCGCAAAAAATGCGTCGGACGATCTGGATATTATCGAATGGGTCGTCGATCAACACATCTCACAGGCGAGAAACGACAACGGCTCGTATGCCCGATCAGCCACACAAAATATTCCGCAAAGCCTAGTCGCAAGAATGCTCATGCGCGCCTACGAAATTCAGGTTGGGCACTCGCAGGACCTTGAGCGGGTTCACGTACTAGAGATGGTTCGCCAGATATCGGGGCGAAGCGGGACATCAATTGAACTGCCTAACGGAACAAGGTTTTTCATCGACAAAGAAGCATTCGGATTTGCTTCTCCAGACGATGACGACTGCCCATTCCCGAATTCGATCTCAGACATCGAACTTCCACTTCCCGGAAGCATTCAACTCGACCAGAACTTCACGATCAACGCTGAAATCACAGATCGACCCAGTAATCTCAATTCTGGCAATCCAAACATAATCTTTGCCACACCAGATCTACTGAAACACGCACTAACGCTGCGGAACCGCAAAAACGGTGACCGATTCCAACCGCTCGGCATGACTCCCAAAGCAAAGCTTCAGGATTTCTTCGTCGGCGCCGGAGTTCCTGAGCGCTGGAGAAATAGAGTCCCAATTATCGATTCTAACCAGGGCATCGTATGGGTCGCCGGATACCGACTCGCAGAATGGGCAAAAGTGCAGCCGGCAGATACGCAAGTGGCGAGATTAGAACTCGTGAGTTCAAACGAACGCTAGCGGTAAAAAGTCAGGCACTCAGCCCAAACTTCGAATAGCCGAAAGATACGGAACTACAGAACCTGCGACAACCGTGGGTTTACCGCAAGACCCGGAATTCGACCACGCTTTGCGACCGCACGGTTCTCGATTTCCTTGATGTCGGCAGTGAACGAAATCGGGCTTGCCGCAGCAATGTAGTAACCAACTGCGAACACGCTGACCGGAGCGGAAGCATCAACAAACTCACGAATGCGAGTTGGAGTAATTCCGCCGCTCACGAAGATATCGACGTGGCTATAACCGCCCTGATCAAGTCGAGCTCGAATCTCATGAACAAGATCAGGCGTTACGCCACCACGTTCCTTCGGCGTATCCAAACGGATGCCACGTAGTCGTTCACGCAGCGCCTTCGCTACGTCTAGCGCCTCTTCGGCTTCGTCCTTGAACGTATCGACGAGTGCGACTCTTGGCACCTCTGGAGGCATGTGCTTGTCGAACGCCATGATCGAGCGAACCGTGTTACCCATCAGAAGAACCAGCGAGTGAGGCATCGTCCCTGAAGGAGTCAGACCGTGCAGCTGCTGACCAACCACTGACGAGCTTGAGGCGCACTTGCCGACCACTGCGGAGTAGTCCATCACGCCAACCACTTCCGGGTGGACGTGACGAGCACCGTACCCGATGATCGGAATACCATCTCCAGCTTCGACACACTCGGAAGCGGCCGTGGCCCAACCGCTGCAAGAAGCCAGAGTGCCAAGAATTGCAGTTTCAAATAGTCCAAACGAAGCGTAAGGCGCACGAATGCGCAATGCCACCTCACCGCCCGATACCGATACGCCTTCATCAAGCGCCCACACTTCTCGCCCAGTTTCGGGCAGCACCCGATCAAGAAGTGTTTTCACTTCCGTGATACCGCAGAACACGCCATCGCGCTCTGCTGTGAACTCAACCACCACTTCAGGGTTGATTCCTTCGTTACGAAGGATTGTCAGTGCCCTGTGTAGTTCATTGTCGGCGGTGTACCCGGTTAGAACCGAGCGGCCGATCTCAAAATCGCCGGGTGTTGTCATGTGTTGATGTTTCAGTTTTGCGAAGCCGCTTAAATTGACCAGCCACGCGAGTATGCAACTTTATCTATCGTATAAATCACTGGTCAAGATGCAGATGGCGGTACTGGGCGGCCTTTAAACCTTAATCTCAGCAGCCCTTTTACGTCTTCCCATGCTGTCGAAATAATTTTTACGCGGGTATCGGGATCATCTTCCCAGTGAACCGGTACTTCCTTTGTGCCATATCCGGCCTTACCGGCAAGTAACAAAAGTTCGGTATCGAAGAACCATGCGTTGTCTTTAGCGAGTGGCACAAGATTTTCGGCCGCTTTTCTTGAAACTGCCTTGAATCCGCACTGCGCATCTTTGAATTTGGTGAGTGGGAAGAACAGGTGGATGAGAATATTGTAGCCACGTGACGTGATTTCACGTTTCAACGTGCGATCTACCACTTCGGAGCCATTCATAAGCCTTGAGCCGATCGCCACTTCGTAGCCATCCTCGGCTATTGCAGCAACGAGTGGTGGCAGCGACTTGAGATCGGTTGAGAGGTCGACATCCATGTACAACCGCACGTCTGCGTCGCTTTCGCCCCACGCCTGCTTCAGCGCACGGCCACGGCCGCGCTGATCGAGCCGTGAGACCGACAGGCCAGCGTGCTTTTCTGCCAGCTCGTTTGCGATCTCTGTTGTTCTATCCGTAGATCCGTTATCGGCTACTACTACTCGCCAGTCACGGTCGGGGTGCTCGGCGATGAACGCGTAGAGCTTTTCGATACAGCCGGGAAGCGCCACTTCCTCGTTGAGGACCGGTATGACTATGTCGACTGTTGCATTCATTGAAAACTTGTTTCTCAAGGCTTGGTAAAGGCGTTTGAGGAGTGATCGCATAAAAGCGATTAGTGATAGAAGTGGCGTGTGCCGGTGAACAACATCACCAGTCCCAAACGATCGGCTACTTCGATGACTTCCTGATCCTTGATCGATCCACCGGGTTGTACGACCGCAACTGCTCCAGCTTCGGCTGCGCCTTCGATGCCATCAGGGAACGGGAAGAAGGCATCGCTTGCCATCACACAGCCCTCGGCATCGTCACCGGCAGCTCTCGCTGCCAGATACACACTGATCGCCCGGTTCGGTTGCCCTGCCCCCATGCCTTTCAGCATCGAGTCCTTAGCGAAGACGATCGCATTCGAGTGAACCAGCTGACATGCCTTCCATGCGAACGCCATGTCGCTGAGCTGCTGCTCGGTAGGCTGCTTCTTTGTGACCACAGTCCATGAAGCCGCCACTTCCATAATATCGTCGGGCTGCTGAACAAGTGCACCACCTGTAACGTTTCGTACGGTGAGCAGCGGGGTTGCAGAGGGCTGGACTTCGAGTACTCGGGTTCGCTTTCGCTTGCTGAGAATCTTGAGCGCTTCTGGTTCGTATCCTGGAGCAACAATAACGTCGTAAAGTACGCCTCTCATTGCGGTAGCAGTTTCTGCGGTTAGGACGTTGTTGAATCCAACGATTCCACCGAACGCCGACATAGGATCGCCAGCAAGAGCATTTCTGTATGCCTCGGCCTGATCTGCATTGATCGCCAGCCCACAAGGATTGGCGTGCTTAACTACTGATACACAATGCTGACCCGACGACTGGTAGGAGTTTGCTGAAACCCACGCTGCATCGGCGTCGAAATAGTTTAGATATGACATGTCAATGCCGTGCAATTGTTTGGCATTGACGATCCCACCGGTTTCGCCGGGTGTGACGTAGATTCCACCAGCCTGGTGCGGGTTCTCGCCGTAACGCGGTATCGCCCTTCGATTCCAGCCGAACGTAAGCTCTTCAGGGAATAGAGCTGTTTTGTCGTCGCCATCGGCATCAGGCTCGCGCAGATACGCTGAGATCAGCGTGTCGTAGCCTGCGACGTGCTGAAAAGCCTTTGCGGCAAGCTTCCGGCGTTGATCCATCGATACACCGCCGTTGGAGATCATTTCGCCTATGGTTGCGTAGTCCGAAGGATCGACAACGATCACGACATCAGGAAAATTCTTGGCAGCTGCACGAGTCATCGCAGGACCACCGATATCGATGTTCTCAAGAGCATCATCGAGGTTTACATCGGACTTCGAGATTGTCTGCTGGAACGGGTAGAGGTTGTTTACAACTACGTCGATTCCCTCGATGCCCTGCTCTTTCATCTCTGCTACGTGAGCCGGGTTGTTTCGTTTACCGAGCAGTCCACCGTGAATACGGGGGTGAAGGGTTTTTACTCGACCGTCGAGGATCTCGGGTGCGCCCGTTACGGATGCCACTTCAGTGATATCGAGCCCGGCGTTCTTCAGTTCGTTAGCCGTACCGCCGGTGCTGAGCAGTTCGAACCCGGCTTCGACCAGCGTCTTGGCGAAGTCGACGAGTCCGGTTCGGTCATATGCAGAAAGTAGCGCCCTCAAATGATTCTCGATTCTATTCTTTAGTCTGTCGTTTGTTCTGGGCCGTTTTTTTGGGCGTAATGCCGGTTAGAGACCGATCAGTTTGGTTCGTTCTTCGCCTTCGGCACGTTCTACAACTTCACCAATTCGGAAGGCTCCGGGAACGCTATTCAGTACGTCGTCGGCCAGTCCCGGCTCGACGATGATTGTCATTCCAACACCCATGTTGAAGACTCTGAACATTTCCTGGTCTTCCACGTTTCCAGATTCCTGAATGAACTTAAAAAGCGGCGGGATTGACCATGTTGAGATATCGACATCGGCACCTAGGCCATCAGCCAGCGCCCGTGGGATGTTCTTGTAGAAACTCCCGCCAGTGATGTGACCAAGTCCACGAATTTTGTCGAGCACAGGCCCGATTGCGTCGAGGTAAGAGAGATGTGGTCGAAGAAGCAGTTCGCCGAGTGTGTGGGATGTTTCTGGAACGTTTGTGGCGAGTACCGAAGGGTTCTTATCGGTTTCGAATACCGAGCGAACGAGTGAATATCCGTTGGTGTGCAGGCCGTCTGAGGCCAGTCCCAGAATAATATCGCCAGCCCGGGTGTTCTCTGGTTTCAACAGGGCGTCTTTGCGAACCGTGCCGACGATGAATCCGGCGAGGTCGTAGTCGTTGCCATGGTAGATATCGGGCATCGTGGCAGTTTCGCCACCGAGAAGTGCACATCCTGCTTCTCGGCACGCCTTGGCAAGCCCACCAACGATCTCGGCGATCTTTTCGGGATCGAATCGGCTGAGACCAATGTAATCGAGGAAAAAGAGAGGTCGGGCTCCAGCGGGAAGAATATCGTTGATGCAGTGGTTGACGATGCTTGCGCCAACGGTGTCGTGGCGGCCGAGCGCGTCGGCGATGCGGAGCTTTGTGCCCACGCCATCGGTGCTTGCAACAAGAAGCGTATCGCCAGCGGGATCGGGATCTATCACTCCGCCAAATCCGCCAGGACCGGCTATCACGGCCTTACCCAGCGTCGCAGCAGCAATGCCTTTGATGGTGGTCTTCACGAGGGCCGCTTCGTTAAGGTCTACACCTGCGTCAGCGTAGGTCTTACCTGCTGGGCGATCAGTCATGCTCAAGGACTCCCGTAAGCGATTTTTAGTGCGTATTTCAGACGAGTAATATCCGAGCGATAAGTATACGTTCAGGAGGGGTACTTGAGAGCCTCAAAATTCACCAACTGCGCCTCAGTAATAGTGCCCGAAGCTGACAACGTATTGCGAATTAAACGCTCTGGGGGGCCTCGAAACCCATTTTGTTCATTTCGAGCTGAACAGGAATGGGGTACTTCCCGGTAAA
>CAVOCL010000050.1:0-8915 GCA_963694185.1 Dehalococcoidia bacterium | reverse complement strand
AAGAAGAGCACGCGCTCTGTCACCGTGGTCTTACCGGCGTCGATGTGGGCAATAAAGCCTATGTTCCGAACCTTACGCAGGTCGGTTTTTTTTGCAGATGTAGTTGTCATCTCGGTTTTGCCATTCGTTCCGTCCCCGTGAGACATTCATCGGAGCGGTTTTGCGGCTGAATTAGTTTTGCCGGTTCCTACCAGCGGTAGTGGACGAAAGCCCTGTTGGCCTCTGCCATCCTGTGAAGATCTTCGCGACGCCTTACGGCGACTCCACCACCACGGGAAGCCTCAAGTAGTTCCGCGTACAGCCGGTCGGCTATAGGCTTACCTGAACGCTCACGCGCAGCTATGATCAGCCATCGCTGCGCTAGTGCACCCCGACGTTCGGGTCGCACTTCAACCGGCACCTGGTAAGTTGCTCCACCTACTCGGCGGGGCTTTACTTCCAGTGCAGGCATTGCGTTACGTACTGCCTGATCGAATACTTCCAGGCCGGGCCTGTCGGTTTCTTTTTCGAGCATTTCGAGGCATTGGTACATAGCCTTCTGGGCAACCGATTTCTTGCCGCCAATCATTAGGCGGTTGATGAATCGGGTGAGCTCCACTGACCCGTACTGGGGATCTGGAGCTATTTGCCTGCGCTGAGCGCGGCGCCTGCGTGCCATGTCTTTACCTTCGTTTTCGTAGTTAGTTCGAATATGTCTCTGGCAAACTAAGCCGCCTACCTAATGAAGAGACAGGCGGTCGTTTTTGACAGAGATTTTTAGTTACTAGTTCTTTGTTGTGCCGTATTTACTGCGGCCACGTTTTCGACCTTCAACACCAGATGTGTCGAGTGTCCCACGAACAATGTGGTATCGAACACCTGGTAGGTCCGGAACCTTGCCGCCCCTAATAAGGACAACCGAGTGTTCCTGCAAGTTGTGACCTTCGCCTGGAATGTAAGCCGTAACTTCCATGCCGTTGCTCAATCGAACACGAGCTACCTTACGAAGGGCC
Organism: Dehalococcoidia bacterium; assembly: GCA_963694185.1. GTDB lineage: Bacteria > Chloroflexota > Dehalococcoidia > Lucifugimonadales > Lucifugimonadaceae > Lucifugimonas. Next base: position 7,923 of record CAVOCL010000050.1, on the reverse strand, counting down.
GAGTTCGGCTTCTTCGGTGTAACAGTTCGAACCTGAAGGCAAACTCCGCGTTTCTGCGGGCTTCCCTTTTTCAGATCTACCTGTTGGCTCGAAAATGAGTTAAATGCAACACGAAGAGCAGGAGTCTTCGGCTTACGCCGCTTCTGCTTTCGAGCCTTACGCACTAATTGATTGATCGTGGGCAAATTCTAGTCCAGAAAAATAGGTCACAAGAAGGTGAGCCCAACCGATATTGATCAGGCCACGAAGGGTAAGTATACGAACGACCACCTAGGCAAGTCAACGAGAATTAACGCCTTTTAACGAATCTCGTCATGGTGGCGCGCCGCCAATCACAACAACTTGTGAAATTCACCACAAACTAATACCCTTGGGTGCTTCGTCGTTACGCACGAACTCAGCTAATGAGCCGCGCGTGCGCACGCAACACAGCGCAAAGCCCATTGTTTTCATACAGGTATGCTACTGAATCCGGGTGCAACTAAGTGAGTTCTATAGCCCTATTGGGGTTTGCCGATACAGAGTCTGAACGCCTTATGGCGGGTATCAGCGCGCTCGATCCTTCTCTGAATCTGGTCAAATTCACCTCGGAAACGAGCAAAGATGAACTTGCATCCAGTGTTGAAGGTGCTCTTGTGTGGGGTTCAGGCACGGGACTGGCGGGGCCTTCAGGCATTGTTCATGCCGCTGCGGACGCCGGTGTTCCGGTAGTTGTGATACTTCCGGTGGTTGCGCTTGATGGCATTACTGCGACGCGTGAAGAGATAGAAGTCTGCTTCATGCCGTGCACTGCAGAAGAAGTTACCGCTCGTCTGGGCATCGCAATGTCGAGAAACGCGCCGTCTGAAGCGGAAAACACAATTATTCATGGTGAACTGACTATCGATTGCGATCGGTACGAGGTCACTCTCAAGGGCCGCAAGGTCGATCTGACCTATAAGGAATACGAACTCCTTAAGTACCTAGCGTCGAACCCGGGACGTGTGTTCAGCCGTGAGGCCCTTCTTCGCAGCGTGTGGGAATACGACTACTTCGGTGGAACTCGAACGGTAGACGTTCATGTACGGCGCCTTCGAAGCAAGATCGACGACATTACATATCATTTCATCGAAACCCAATGGAACGTCGGATATCGGTTCCGTTCACCGGGAGGATCGTCATAAGAGCAGGTTTCGGGCGATTTACGAGTAAATTGTTTCAAATCGAAACAATTCGTTAGTAGGTAGCGCGTGCATAGCGCGCCTACAGGAGCAATATAAGTAGTCCGCTTTGTTACAAAGAGTTAATTGACAACTTCAAAACATTTTTCAATACTCAGCTTTCGGCTCTTTTTTAAACAGCCGATTTTCAGGAGTGTTTCGACACCCCGCTGGCAGTACGTTTAGTTCATGACAAACACAGCAAAAAAACAGCGTCAGAAGATTGATGAAGAGGCGATAAAGTACGTCTTGTTCTCGGCGCGCGAGCACGATGTGAAGTTCATTCGGCTCTGGTTCACCGATATTTTGGGAACGCTGAAGGGCTTTGCCATTACGATTGATGAACTCGAAGGCGTTCTACGAAACGGTGCGAGCTTCGATGGAGCCTCGATCGAGGGCCTGACACGTGCCGGTGAATCCGACATGATCGCAATGCCCGATCCTTCGACCTTCCAGATACTGCCGTGGCGCCCAAGCAAAGACGCCGTTGCAAGGTTGTTCTGCGATATCGAAACGCCTGCTGGCGAGCCATCGGCAGCTGATGGCCGACAGGTGCTCCGCCGCAATATTCGAAAAGCCTCGGAGATGGGGCTCACGTTCTACGTTGCTCCTGAGATCGAGTACTACTACGACATGGGCGAGTCAGAAGAGAGTTCCCGTTCAGACCGCAGCGGTTACTTCGACCAGACTTCAGTAGACGGCACGGGTGCCGATCTTCGTCGCGAAACCGTGCTTACTCTCGAACAGATGGGCATCCCGGTAAAGCACAGCCACCACGAAGTTGGTGACGGGCAGCACGAAATAGATCTTCGTCACACGAATGCGCTGACAATGGCCGATTCGATCATCACTTTCAAGGTTGTTGCGAAAGAATTAGCAGCTCCAGCAGGTGCTCACGCTACGTTCATGCCTCGACCGTTTGGCAATCGACACGGATCTGGGATGCACACCCACATGTCGCTTTTCAATGGTGATGACAACGCATTCTTCGATGCCGATGCCGAGCAGAATCTTTCGGATACCGGTCGCCACTTCTTAGCTGGTCTGATGCGACACGCCGCCGACATCTGTGTGGTGACCAACCAGTGGATCAACTCGTACAAGCGTTTGATTCCCGGACTCGAAGCACCGGTGTTTGCTTCGTGGACGAAAGGTAATTTCGGTGATTTGATCCGAGTTCCTACGTACCGCCCTGGCCGCGAAGAGAGCGTACGAGTTGAGTACCGTGCGCCCGACCCTGCCGCCAACCCTTATTTACTGTTCTCGGTTCTGCTTGCTGCAGGCCTTGATGGCATCGAAAAGAAATTACCGCTCCCCGATCCGCTTGATGATGACGTTTATAGAATGTCGGATTCCGAACTGACCGAACATGGAGTGGCACGACTGCCCCGAACGCTGGATGAGGCAATTCGCCTTGCGGAGAAAAGTGAGCTACTCGAAAATGCTCTCGGTTCTACCGTGATGGCGAACTTCCTCGCGAACAAGCGGCTCGAATGGCAGGATTTCAGCAATACGGTTACTGATTATGAGTTAGCGAGATACCGACACCTGTAAATCATCTGATCCAAACGGATTTAGGATATTTGCAGGTTTAACGGCCTTATCTTGGCACTTAGGAGAGACATGAACGAAGTTAAAAACACTTTCGTTTCTAAAAACGGCGACGCACAACCAGATTTTGCGTTACCAGATTTCACAGACATCGGAGAACGCGGGCTGTACGTTCCAGAACTGGAACGAGACGCCTGTGGTGTTGGCATGGTTGCCAACACCACAGGAAAACGTTCTCACGAGATCGTCGATCAGGCACTTGAAGTGCTGGTCAATCTCGATCACCGAGGTGCAGCTGGTGCAGATCCGCTGACCGGTGACGGTGCTGGAATTACCATCCAGCTACCCGATGCGTTCATGCGTAAAGTCGCCAACGAAGAGGATATTTCGCTTCCCGCGGAAGGCCGTTACGCCGTCGCAATGTGTTTCCTCCCTGTTGAAGATGAGTTGAACGCTGCAGCCCGATCGGCTCTGGAGTCGTCCGCTACCGATAACGGTATGACCGTTCTTGGCTGGCGCGACGTACCAACAGATCCAGATGTTATCGGCATCACAGCCCGTTCGATAATGCCGAAAATCGCTCAGCTATTTGTCGCCGCACCAGATGGTGTTGAGGGTGATGCGCTTGAGCGTGCACTATATTTGGCTCGTAAATCGACTGAAAAGAATTTCGTCGATGCAGAACCTGACGCCGAGACGAAGAAAGCACTCCTTCGAGAGTTCTACGTCTGCTCATGGTCCTCACGCACTCTCATCTATAAGGGAATGCTTCTAACGTGGCAGCTTGGTAAGTTCTATCTCGATCTAGCAGACGAGAGCATGGTCAGTGCCTTCGGTCTGGTTCACTCTCGCTTCTCGACCAACACGCTTGGATCGTGGAAGCTTGCTCACCCGTACCGCATGCTTGCTCACAACGGTGAAATAAACACCGTTCGTGGTAACCGAAACTGGATGCAGGCACGTGAACGATCGATTGAATCTCCGTTCTTTGGAGACAAGATCGATCAATTGACTCCGATCTGTGAATCCGATGATGCTTCTGACACAGCGTCGCTCGACAACGTGTTCGAACTGCTTCGCATGACCGGTCGTTCAGTTGAGCACACCGCTGCGATGCTGATGCCGGCAGCGTGGTACGGCCACGAGTCGATGCCACAGAACGTCAAAGATTTCTACGAATTCCATGGCAACCTGATGGAGCCGTGGGACGGTCCCGCAATGATCGTGTTCACCGACGGTGACGCCGTTGGTGCGGTACTCGACCGAAACGGTCTACGTCCTTTCCGTTACTGGGTAACTCACGACGATCTGCTTGTGATGGCTTCGGAAACAGGTGTATTGAACATCGATCCCGACCGCATCAAGTACCGCTCGCGTCTCGAGCCGGGTCGTATGTTCTTGATCGACTTCAAGGAACAGCGCATTGTGGAGCCCGACGAGGTTATCCAACGAATCGCTGCCCAAAACCCTTATGGCGAATGGCTTGACGAGAATCGCTCGACGATCGATACCCTGCCTGACGCCGAAACCGTTCCAGAGCCAGATATCGAAACTCTTGTAAGTCGTCAGATGGCTTTCGGCTACTCACGCGAAGATCTGCACATGCTCATACGCCCGATGGCGATCACAGGGCATCAGCCACAGGGTTCGATGGGTAACGATGCGCCATTGGCGGTTCTTTCCGATAAGCCGCAGAACCTGTTCAACTACTTTAAGCAGGCGTTCGCACAGGTTTCGAACCCGCCGCTTGACGCTATTCGCGAAAAGCTGATTACACAGCGGGCAGTTCCGGCTGGACGACGTCCGAACATTTTCGAAACGACTCCACTCCACTGCCGTACCTTGCGCATCGACCACCCGGTTCTTAGGAACTCGGAGTTGGCGAAGATCAAGGCATCGAACGTTGACGGCGTGAAGGCTCGCACGATTTCGACTCTGTTCCCCGTAAGCGGTGGTACCGAGGCGATCGACGAAGCACTCGATCGCATTCGTAATCAGGCGAGTCAGGCCATCGAAAACGGCTATACGCTGATTATTCTTTCCGACCGTGGTGTTGATAGTGAACACTCGTTCGTCCCGTCGCTGCTGGCGACCAGTGCAGTTCACCACCACCTGATTCGCGAGCGTAACCGCGCTCAGGCCGACATCATCATCGAATCGGGCGAGCCGCGTGAAGTGCATCACTTCGCAACGCTGTTCGGTTACGGCGCATCTGCTATCAACCCGTATCTGGCATTCGAAACGATTGCCGGACTACGTTTACGCCCGACAGCTGAAGAACGGATTCCTGGTCAGGATCTGGCGGAAGAAAACTTCCGTGAGGCAATTGAAGAGGGTGTTGTAAAGACGATGGCCAAGATGGGTATTTCAACCCTTCAGGGCTACATCGGTGCGCAGGTATTCGAGGCGCTGGGACTTTCTCAGGAGCTAATCGACGAATACTTCACATGGACCGTTTCTCGCATCAGTGGAATCGGTACGAAGGAAATTGCTCTCGACATGCTTGCGAACCACTCGCAGGCGTTCTCGCCCGACAACATCCCGTCGAACCTCAAGCTCGATCTTGGTGGTCTATACCTCTGGCGCTCCACTGGTGAACGCCACATGTGGAACCCCGACACGATTTCGTATCTTCAAGATGCGGTAACTCGAAACGACCGAGACGTGTTCAAGCAGTTCGAAGACGCATCTAACGAAGAGGGCAACCAGCACATCACGATTCGAAACATGCTGGAGCCGGTATTCGGTGATGAGATTTCTATCGACGAGGTCGAACCCGCCGAAACCATCGTTGAACGATTCGCCACCGGTGCGATTTCGCTCGGATCGATTAGTCGTGAAGCTCACGAAACACTTGCTGTTGCAACCAACCGAATCAACGCTCGTTCGAACACGGGTGAGGGTGGTGAAGACCCTGAACGCTTTACGCTCGACGACAACGGTGACTCACGTTCGAGTGCAGTCAAACAGGTTGCGTCGGGTCGCTTCGGTGTAACGACAAACTACCTGACCAACGCCAAGGATCTTCAGATCAAAATGGCGCAGGGAGCTAAACCGGGTGAGGGTGGCGAAATTCCAGGTCGCAAGATTTCGGATTACATCGCCTATATAAGGAAAACAACTCCCGGTGTGGAGCTGATTTCACCTCCGCCGCATCACGACATCTACTCGATTGAGGATCTGGCTCAGCTGATTCACGACCTCAAAAATGTGAACCCCGATTCCCGTGTGCACGTGAAACTCGTTTCTGTTGCCGGCGTGGGGATCATCGCTGCCGGTGTGGCCAAGGGTAAGGGCGATGTCGTTCTTATCTCGGGCGACTCAGGTGGTACCGGTGCATCACCGCTCAGTTCGATTCGTCACGCAGGTCTCCCCTGGGAGCTTGGACTTGCTGAGACTCAGCAGGTGCTGGTTGCCAACGGACTACGTGACCGAATCACGGTGCAAACCGACGGCCAGATGAAGACGTCGTTGGACGTTCTGGTTGGTGCGTTGCTTGGTGCCGAAGAATGGGGCATCGCAACCGGTGCATTGATTTCTATGGGTTGCATCATGCTGCGCAAGTGTCACTTGAACACCTGCTCGGTTGGTGTTGCGACACAGGACCCTGAGCTTCGCAAGAAGTTCACTGGTACGCCCGATGCAGTAGTGAACTACTTCATGTTCCTCGCTGAAGGCCTGCGTGAACTGATGGCCAAGATGGGCTTCCGTACGGTCAACGAAATGATTGGTCGAGTCGACAAGCTGAAGGCTCGCGAAGATGTTGAGCACTGGAAGGCAAAGACACTCGATCTTTCGCCGATTCTGATGAAGCCAGACGTTCTGCCTCAGGATCACCCATACCAGCAGATTCTGCAGAATCACGGTCTGGACGAAGCGCTGGACAACGAGCTTATCGAGCTCGCACGCCCGGCGATTGACAACGGCAACAGCGTTTCCGCTACTCTCCCCGTAACCAACATCAACCGGACCGTTGGTGCAACGTTGAGTGGTGTTATCGCCAAGAAGACCGGTGAAGCTGGTCTTCCTGACGGTTCGATTAACTTCACGTTCCAGGGTTCAGCCGGTCAGAGCTTTGGTGCCTGGGCGGTCAAGGGCATCACATTCAAGGTTGAGGGCGACTCGAACGACTACTTCGGTAAGGGACTCTCCGGAGGGCGATTGATTATCACTCCGCCTGAGAACAGTTCATACGAGGCTGAAGACAACATCATCATCGGTAACGTAGCCCTTTACGGTTCGACCGGCGGTGAGGCTTATGTCAACGGACTCGCAGGTGAACGATTTGCCGTTCGAAACTCGGCAGCCACTGCGGTTGTTGAGGGAATCGGCGATCACGGTTGTGAGTACATGACCGGTGGTCGAGTAGCGATTCTTGGCCCTGCAGGCCGTAACTTCGGCGCGGGCATGAGTGGTGGAGTTGCTTATGTAATCGACACCGACGGATCGTTCGAAACTCACTTCAACCCGACTATCGCTGATCTCGTAGACGTTGTTCCGGGATCGGAAGATGACGCCGAGCTTAAAGGAATGATTGAGAAGCACGTTGAGTACACCGGCAGCAAACTGGGCTCGACTCTGCTCGCCGATTGGGCGACTTCGGTAACGAAATTCAAAAAGGTATTCCCGAGGGACTACGCACGAATCTTACGTGGACGGGCTGCGGCCGCTGAAACGACCGATTCTAAGGAAGGGGTCGTCAGCCGTGGGTAAAGTAACTGGATTCATGGAGGCCGCTCGCCGTACTCCATCACGCCGTGACAAAACCGAACGAATCAACGACTGGCAGGAGGTCTACCTTGAATGGGACGAATCCGATGCTCGTAGACAGGCAAGTCGCTGCATGGATTGTGGTGTTCCGTTCTGTAACAGTGGATGCCCGCTGGGTAACTTGATTCCCGATTTCAACGACTTCGTCTACCACGGGAACTGGGAGGAAGCGGCCGAGCGTTTGCACGCCACCAACAACTTCCCAGAATTCACTGGTCGAATCTGTCCCGCGCCCTGCGAAGCATCTTGCACGCTTTCGGTTAACTCCGATCCCGTGACGATCGAGATGATCGAGAAGCAGATCGTTGAACACGCATGGAAAGAAGGCTGGGTCAAGCCTCAGCCTGCGAAGGTCAAAACCGAAAAGAAGGTTGCTGTTATCGGTTCTGGTCCTGCTGGTCTG
>CAVOCL010000049.1:0-9168 GCA_963694185.1 Dehalococcoidia bacterium | reverse complement strand
GGCTGAAGGGGCAACTGAGTTCGACGTGATGGCTGCATCTGGCGGGATTGTGACCAAAGGCGTGCTCGTTGATGCTCCGCTACTACGGGGCGTCGATTACATCGAACGTGGAGATGGCGTCGGGATAACCGATATTGAAGCCGCTGAACGTGAACACGGCGTTCGTGTGGAGCAGGGTGACGTTCTACTGCTTCGAACGGGGCAGCTTGGCCAACGAGCGATCTCAGGGCCCGTTGACGTGAGTGTTGGTGGATCTTCAGGCCCTTCTCCAGAGATATTGCCGCTGCTTCACGAGAGGGGAGTGGCCGTTATGGGCTCGGATACTGGAAACGACATCGGACCAAACCCGTATGAACGCTTTTCGAATCCAGTTCACCAGGTGGGGATAGTGGGTTTAGGACTCTGGATCCTCGATAACGCTTGGCTAGACGATCTTGCTGAGGCATGTAAGCACCGTGGCAAATGGGAGTTCATGATCTCCATTCTTCCGTTGAAGCTACCGTCGGTTACCGGCTCACCAGTCAATCCAATTGTGACATTCTAATAGGATAGTCGAGTATACTGAGATGCTGAATATTAGCCTTGGTCTTCAATGGCGTATTGAATGTATTCCACGTGCTGTACGCGACCTTGCCGGTCCATTTCTACGCTGAGTAAATCGATTCGCCAATCAGCATTATCGAGATCGTGCTGCGACAGATATCGCTGCGCTGTTGCCTGAAGGCGTTCCGCCTTGGTATTTGAGATTTGTTCGACCCCGGCACCGAATTTTCGATTCGTCCGGGTTTTGACCTCAATGAAGACGATCATGCCATCATCGGCGGCCACTATGTCTATTTCGCCTTCACGGGTACGGAAGTTAGTTTCCGTAATTGAGTAGCCTAATTGCTCGACTACATACGCCCGCGCAGCGGCTTCTCCAGCTCGGCCTGTTCCGGGCGGTAAATTCAGTTTTCCGCTCGAAGCCGCCATACATCACCAATTCGCCGCGATAAAAAATCAAACTCAAATCAAACGCACAGGCGCTTGATTATATTAACGCCCCAGTATGTCCTTCACGGGCTTGAAGCTGCGTCTGTGGATCGGTGAAACGCCTAATTTTTCTAGAGCCGACATATGGAAAGCGGTTCCGTAGCCTTTATGCGACGCGAAACCGTAGCCTGGGTATTCTTCCTCAAAAACGCTCGCCATCAATTTATCACGTGTGACCTTGGCAATAATCGAAGCAGCAGCAGCGCTTTGGCTAAGCGAATCGGCTCGGATGATAGACGTCTGCGGAATATCTATCCCGGCCAGCTCCACTGCGTCGATCAATAAATGATCAGGCTGCGGATCGAGCTCTTCAATTGCGCGTGACATCGCCAGGCGGGTAGCAGGAACAATGCCCATCGCATCGATCTCGTCAGCAGTGCAAGCACCGACACCGTAGCTCACACACCAATCGACAAGCCAGTCGCAGGCCCGCTGTCTTTGAGCTGCTGAAAGCAACTTGCTGTCATTAACGATCTTTTCGTATTCAGCTGGAACCGGCCCTGGAAGAATCGCAGCGGCAGCAACCACTGGCCCTGCGAGCGTTCCACGCCCAACCTCATCGACACCTGCCACCAGAAGCGAAGATCCATTTGATATTTCGATTTCGATCGAGAAATCAGGAAGCGATCTGCTGGTTTTGGTCAATAAATGAATCCACGTTAGCTAGTGGGGGTTACGTCAAGAAACGACGTCCGAATCGATAGAACGACGCGCGTGCGAACCCGAAGCATATAGCTAACGTGGGAAAAGTCAGACAGAGATGACAGAAGAGCCGGCGAAATCCTGCGAATTACGGGTCGTTCGTTCTGGAAACGATGTCTCGATAAGACCGCCACCGATCACAACGTCATCGTTGTAGAACACAACCGCCTGGCCCGGCGTAATCGCACGTACCGGCTGGTCGAACTCGATCTCTGCGCCATTATCAAGGGCACGAACGGTGGCCGGAGAGTTCCCGCCGTTGTACCTGATCCGTGCTGAAACCTTGATCGGCCCCACGGGTGACACACCAGATATCCAGTTCATGCCTGAAGCGTAAAGGCGCGTCTTCATAAGATTTTCGGAAGGACCCACCGTAACCCGACCCGTATCAGCGTTGATATCGGTCACATACAGCGGGCGCTTCGTGTTGTTCACTGCCGGAATGCGCTTGCGCTGACCGATCGTGAAGCCGTGAATACCTTCGTGCTGACCCAGAACCGTTCCTTCGGCGTCGACAATATCGCCAGGCGACTTTCGCTTCAACCGCGGCTCGATGAACCGGTTGTAATCACCGTCTGGAATGAAGCAAATATCCTGAGAATCGGGCTTGTCAGCAATAGAAAGTCCGAGCTCTCTAGCAACTTCCCTGATCTCGTCCTTCGAGTAGTCACCGATCGGCAGAGCAAGCTTCGCAAGCTGATCCTGCTTCAGGGTGTAGAGCACGTACGACTGATCCTTCATCGAATCAATCCCAGCCAGCAGCTGGTACTCACCGTTGTGTTCGTGAATGCGCCCATAGTGACCCGTTGCGATGATATCGGCGTCCATCAGCTCGGCGCGCTTGAATAGGAAATCGAACTTTAGGCGATCGTTGCAGGCGAGGCAGGGGTGGGGAGTGCGGCCACGTTCGTATTCGCTAACGAAGTAATCGACGACATGCTTCTGGAACTCTTCTTCGAAGTTCAGGAAGTAGTGCTTGGCACCGATCTTGCGGCAAACGGCTCGTGCGTCGTCAACATCTTCCAACGAGCAGCACGACTTGTTCAGCTTTGCCATCTGTTCGCTTGGCGCGCTGAAAAGCCGCATTGTGACACCCACAACGTCGTAGCCATCTCGAGCCAGTAGGGCAGCAGCAACTGATGAGTCGACCCCGCCGCTCATTGCTACAACTGCACGTTTCTTCTTGTTCTGTGCTTGTGCCATTAGTTCAGAGTACCAAAACCAACCGATTTAGCGGCTAATTCAGTGTTAAACATTTTGCTCAAAAATAGTGAGTTCAAAATCGCTCAACTGCATCTATAATTCTTAAGCAATGGAAGACACCACACAAACAAAAATCGCTACCACCAACGAAGAGATCGCCCGAGCGGCGGTCGATGAAGCTTCTGAGAAGCTCGGATCCGATGTCGTTTTACTCGACACTCAGGGCATCAGCACGTTCGCTGACTTCTTCGTGATTGTCAGCGGTGAGACCGACCGCCACATCGAATCGATGGCTGAAGACATCAGCCGCCGTGTTCGTAAGATGGGCGTTCACGTTACTCACCGTGAAGGAACCGGCAAGGGCGGCTGGGTGCTGATCGACTTCACCGGCGTGGTTATTCATCTGTTTACCAAAGAGCAGCGAGAGTACTACGGACTCGAACAGCTCTGGGCGCGAGCAACCGAAATCGTACGAGTTCAGTAGTTCGGGTGTCTGGCGGTTCATAGTAGGCTCATGCCGTAATCCTAGACGTTCAGCATGCCAGTTAGGTGCGCTTAACGAAATCGCCCCGACTCTGCAGCCGGGGCGAAAAAATACCAGCTGGCTGGTCGCTCTACTCTACGATCCAGGGCTGTGTCGCCCGGTCGTACGAAACCAGTTCGGAATCGTTGAAGAACAGAGCCAGCTCACGTGCAGCGTCATCAGCGTTTGCCGATCCGTGGATCAGGTTGCGACCCATGTCTACAGCAAGGTCACCACGAACGGTTCCCGGGTCTGCATCAGCAGGATTGGTTGCGCCCATGATCTTTCGGGTAGTTGAAATAGCGCTTGGGCCTTCAAGGGCAAGTGCAACAACCGGGGAAGATGTGATGAAGCCTACGAGCCCAGCGTAAAACGGCTTGCCCTCGTGCTCGCCATAGTGCGTGGCGGCAAGTTCATCTGAAATCTGCATCAGCTTCATGCCAATAATCTGCAGGCCTGTGCGCTCAAGTCGCCCAATAACCTCACCGGCAAGTCCGCGTTGTACGCCATCAGGCTTTACCAGTACGAGTGTTCGCTCCGTTGTCATTTCATCTCCCTAAAGGATTTACAGGAATTGTGTCTATTCATTGTGCCGTGAAATATCGAAATTGGGGGCACCAGTGTTGTCGACTACTTTGGTGGTTTGGGCGTGCTGATAGAAGGAGGTCGAGCGTAGATAGACCGCAACTCCTCGTAGGGAGTCGAAACACCCGATTCCAACTTGCGAATGGCAATATCGAGTATCGAGTTTGGATTTCGGGTGGGCGCTGCGTGGCCACGGAATCGTGAAGCTTCAACGATACCAGCCATTAAATCGCACGCCTCACCACACAGTAGCGCGCCAGGTTCGATCTGTTCAGCCAGTTGGTCAGGGGCGGCAATGCCTTTTGTCGATTCAGAATGGCCAGCAGTAGAGTGCCGAGTCCACGAAATCTCGTTGCGTCCAGCCGGAATAAGCGAATACAGCGGATTATCCGGTCCTGTATCGGCCAAGTACGGTTCCGCCTCGATCTCGTGCGTTGAAATTCCCAGAACAGGCAATTGTCTGGCGACCACAAGTCCAAGTGCAGCACTAATGCCTACTCGAACCGCACTGAACCCGCCCGGCCCAAGAGCCACCGCCACGTGCGTTAGATCGCCCGGAGAAAGCGATATTTCGGAAAGGGATTCGATGATAGCCGGCATGAGTTCCCGACCGTGATTCTGTGCAGAACGCCAACTATGCGTTGCACGGTCGCCTGCATCGTTTACCACACCGACCCCGGCGTATCGGGTCGATGTATCGATTACTACAAGATTCAATTTATGTCGGACTCTGGAGAATTTGAGTGGATAAGACCAACAGTCGCATCAAGAGATTCGAAGACCGCAGCGGAACGACTGAGTAACCCTGCGGAACGAGGCCCGGTTGGGGTGAACGAAATCAGCCGTTGGTAGTCGTGATCGCCGTTTACCAGTTGTAGAAATAGTACGTCTTCAGGCAGTGCTGCGCCGCCAATTTCAGGCCACTCGATCACAAGAGCGCCATCCACTAGTCGTTCATCAAGAGCCAGTTCTTCAACCTCGTCGATAGACCCCAGTCGGTACAAATCACAGTGGCTCAAGCGTATTCGGCCGGGGTATTCGTTCACGATTACAAAGGTTGGGCTGCGTGCTGAAATAGGGCTTTCGATAGCTTCGGCCATGCCGTGAACCATCCGAGTTTTACCAGCGCCTAGATCGCCAGATAGTAGAACCGTGTCGCCTGTTCTCAGAGCAAGGCCGATAGATTTTCCGATTCGAACGGTGTCAGATTCTGAATCAGACACAAGTAGAAGCGCCGGGCTCGGCCCCACGACGCTAGCTGAGATATTTTCAGCCATTCAGGTGGTCCCAACCTTTTCGAATTGGCTCGTAGTCATCACCGGTGGCATCAACCACCCGCACCTTGCCACCAACCACTTCATCATCGGTGATCTGACCGATAACCGTGATGTTGGAACCATTTTCTTCCTGGAGGGCTTGCACGATCGTCTTTGGTGCGGTGAACACGAGTTCATAGTCTTCTCCACCACTCAGTGCCAGTTCTATAGCACTGGTACCGAACATGAATATTAGTTCGGCAGGAATAGGGATATTCGTCATATCGATCCTGATACGAACGTTACTGGCGCTGGCTAGTTTTTCGAGATCGCCAACCAATCCGTCGCTTACATCCATCGCACAGCGAACACCCGCTTCAACCAGTCGGTTGCCAAGCTCGATCCGCGGGGCAGGGTGGAAGTGCCTGTTGACCAGTGTTTGACCGCTTGGATTCGTATCACCGCTGAGAAGCACTTCAAGCCCTCCAGCGGATCCTCCGAGCGGTCCCGTCACACACACCAGATCGTCGACTTGTGCAGCAGATCGCTTCAGCCACGCCGATTCGCCATCGCCGTTCGATACCGGGTGCCCTGTCAACGCCAGATTGACGAACATGTTTGGAGACGAAACGACATCGCCTCCAACAACCGCTCCACCGAATTTGGCGAACGCCTCGTTCATACCTGAATAAAAATCGATGAAAGTCTCCATCGATGCTCCCTTCGGAACACCCAGAGTTACGAGGGCGTGATCAGGAATTCCGCCCATAGCGGCGATATCGCTGAGATTGGATACCGCGCACTTCCAGCCGATGTCATACCAGCGTTCATCAACTGATCTGAAGTGGATACCATCGACAATTGCGTCGGTCGTAAGAAGTAGCTGACCCGAAGATGCCGAGACCACAGCCGTATCGTCTCCGATGCCCGTCAGAATAGATTCGGGGTTCTGTAGGTTTTTTGCCACGCCGAACTCAGCGAGCCGGGCAATTAGCCCAAATTCGCTCATGTCACCGTCATCGTTGTTCGCCGAAGAATCGCTCATCGAAATCATTATATTGCGATAAACGTTAATCCTTCTGAAAATGACGACCAAATAGGCATATTTCGTTAGCCGGCCACCTATAATTCGGCCGGTTTGCCCGTCACATCTGTGGCGTCGTGATCGCAAATATGAAGCAAACCAAACGCCAGAGAAACGAAGTAGGAGCGAAAAATGCCAATAGTGAACGTAGCACTCTACGCCGGGCGAACTGACCAGCAAAAAGCTGATCTCGCAAAAGCAATCACGAAAGCGATATCTGAAACTGCCGGAGTTCCAGACTCCGCAACAACCATCATCTTTCAGGATGTTGAAAAAGCCAGCTGGTCAGTCGGTGGCGAGATGATGTCGGACAGCTAGCGATACAGGCTGCAAGATCAGGTTGGCAATTTACCAACTTTAATCTGCAAGAGGCTGTATCTCATTGACGATTCGTTTGCTAGATTTCGTCAGCAAATAAATTTATCCGGGCTGGATATTCAGGGATCAAGCCCGGGCAATCGGTGATTATTCGCCCCATTCTGGTTGGCTGAAAATGTCAGAGGGTTACGTGCTAGGAATTAATTGATCTCTCTGATTAATTAATCGGTACATAACCGAAGATGAATGGAGCTCAGCTATGTCTGATCCCGGCAACGTTGCCTGGATGCTAACCGCGTCTGCATTAGTTCTTTTGATGACCCCCGGATTGGCGTTTTTCTACGGTGGGCTAGTCCGCGGTAAAAACGTGATTTCCACAATGATGTACAGCTACGTCGCGATGGGCGTCGTTAGTGTGCTCTGGGTTCTCTGGGGATACAGCCTTGCATTTGGTGCAGGCGGTGATTTCATCGGGAACTTCGACTTTGTTGGGTTCAAAGATGTATCTGCCGAAGGCGTAGATGGCGCCATATCGCCAATGCTCTTTGCGATATTCCAAATGATGTTCGCCATCATCACACCCGCCCTTATCACAGGTGCGTTCGCCGAACGTTTCAAGTTCACTACCTACATCGTGTTTCTGTTCGTTTGGGTGACAGTGGTTTACGTTCCAGTTACCCACTGGGTATGGGCTCCCGATGGGTGGATCGCCGGGATTGGCGCACTCGATTTCGCCGGAGGAATAGTAGTTCACGCTTCGGCCGGCCTTGCCGCGATCGTGGTCGCCAAGATGATCGGATCTCGACGCCACATTGATCGTGGAGTTGAGCCGCACAATGTTCCTTATGTGTTGCTTGGCGCTGGCTTATTGTGGTTCGGTTGGTTCGGCTTTAACGCCGGATCGGGATTGCTCGCCGATAGTGTCGCCGTGACAGCATTCCTCGTTACGAACACATCGGCTGCAATTGCCGGGCTGGTCTGGATGGTTCTCGAGTATCAATCAACCGGCAAAACCAGCGGAGTTGGATTTGTAACAGGGGCAGTTGCCGGACTAGCTTCTATCACCCCTGCGGCAGGATACGTTGGGCCGATGGGTGCGTTAGCGATCGGCACCGTGGGAAGTATTGCTGCCTACTCAGCTGTAAAACTGATGGCCAAAACCGGCATCGATGATGCACTTGAAGTGTTCGCTGTGCACGGTGTTGGCGGAATTTGGGGTTCTATCGCCACTGGCATATTCGCTGTTCAGCAGGCCGATGAAAACGGTGTTTTCCAGAACGTCGGAGTGATCAACGGTGAATTTGGCTTGCTGTGGGCAAACGCCCGGGCCGTGTTCGCAGTAGCGGTCTATTCAGGAATCCTGACATACGTAATCTTGAAAATTCTCGACATAATCCCCGGTCTTGGGCTTCGCGTCGATAGCAATGATGAAGATCTCGGTCTCGATATCACGCTTCACGGCGAGCGCGGATATGTTGCAGACGGGGCTGACTAATCGACAACCAGCTATTATTTGCCGTGCATATGTACGGCAATGAGTAAGGCGAATTAGAAGTGATAAAAATTGAAGCTATTGTTCGACCCGATCGAATAAACATCGTTATCGCGATCGCGGCGCTCAACCAAGTTGGCTGCCGCGGTTTCAATGTGCAAAACATTAATGGTCGTGGCCAGCAGCAGGGTGTTGAGGTCTTCACCGGCCGTGGTGCTACGAATGTCACCCGAACGTCGTTGCCAAAGGCGTTGATAACCACGGTGGTGCCGGAAGCCGACTAAGAAAAAATCATTGAGGCCATTCTGAACTCCGCCAGAAGTTCCGAAGAGGGCTCTATTGGCGACGGCAAGATATTCGTCTCGCCGATTACGGAAGTAGTTCGTGTGCGCACCGGCGAGCGAAACCAAGCTGCGTTGTAGCGGTTTGCTTGGCGGGTACGGGATCGACATCACATTCAGTCTGACAATGAGCCAGACTGGCTCTCGCTGTTGGCGCAAAAGAATCAACTGAAGGTTGATCGCGTAGCTGCTCGCCGAAGGGAATACCGGAGATTCAGGTCTATTGGTGCCGAACAGTGAGTTCGACACTTTGAGATACCGGCAGGAATTGCCGTTGACACTGCATCACGCCTCCGATTGAATTGTTAATAGCGACGGGCTAGCTCAATTGGCAGAGCAAGTGACTCTTAATCACTAGGTTCGGGGTTCAAGTCCCCGGCCCGTCACCAAACTGAATACGCACTGGGAAGCGTGCGTCCATCGTGGCGCACGTTTTCAGTTAATGCCCACTAACTGCCCACTAACTGATTTCTGCGTTTGCCATCACTTGCGCGAATACGCTGGCAGCTAGTTCGTCTTCACCGGGAATTACATGACCTGCCCCCCTCAAACGTGTCCATCTGAAAGATCAGATAATGGACAAATTGAAGGGAGGCAGAAATGCCAAGAAAAGGTCATAGCCCGGAACAAGT
>CAVOCL010000048.1:0-9205 GCA_963694185.1 Dehalococcoidia bacterium | reverse complement strand
GCGTGAACATCGACGCTTGATCCTGGGTTGATATTCCAGAACCACTGTCGCTCACAGTGAACATGGCATTTCCACCCTGGGTCTCAAACCCAAGGCGGATTACTGAACCCTGGTCAGAGAATTTAGAATGTCCGAAAACACGTTGTCCTAACCGGAGCGCCACTGACTAGCCGCAGCGGGTGCGTCCCTACTAGTCGTGGCGAGAGGGTATCCGATAATAAAACGATTAAATGTGGACACAGGCACCAATATCGTTAGAAACCGGCAATGCCAAATTTAGGAAGTCAAATATATAACAAAAAAAGACCCTGCCATCGGCAGGGTCTAGATTCAAATTAATATGCGGTGTTAATCAGACTTTAGCGGCGCTTACCGATAGCCAGATTCTTGGGATGGTTTTCAGTTCCATTTCTTCCCAGATTTGGGCGAGCCCTTTTTGGAGTGCTTCTCGGCCTTTGTCGAGCGGTACGCCAGGCATTACGCCTTCGATCCAGTCGGAGAATCCCGATATGTGGTGCCAGCCTTCGTGTGGAACTTCGACTCGATTGAAGTCGTTGACCAATACTTTGAACCCTGCATTCTCAACAAGTTCGATGTAGTTTTCAGCTTTGATCTGGACTCGTGATGAGACTTTCGCCGATTTGTCGGCTGAGAGGCCGTATTCACGCTTGAGGATGCGGAGTGATCGCATCATCCACTTACGAAAGAATTCGTGGCTATCTTCGGGGTGCGATCCTTCGAAGAACGATGTGTTGAAAGCAAATATGCCGTTGGGCAGGAGCTTTTCTTTGATCTGTTCGACGAGTGCGGTCTTGTCGGGAACATAGTGAATGGAGTTGCAGTAGACGATAGCGTCGACTTTTTCCTTCACTGCGCCGGTAAGGTTTTGCACTTCGGAGTGAACGTAGTTTATTGCTACGTCTTTTCGTTCGCCAATTTCATCCGCTGCGGCTTTTAGAGCCGTTGTGGAGTGGTCGACAGCGTAGATCACTGTGTCTTTTGCCGACTGGAGTCGCTCAAGAATGAGCTTGGTGATTCCGCCGGTGCCACATCCGAGGTCGACGATCTTTCGCTGCTTGCCAACTTCGGCAAGGTCGAGCAAACGTTCGTTAACCTTGGTGTAGAAAGGAAGGTTGGAGAAGCTCGTGAAGGAGTATTCTTCGCTCGCTGTTACCAAATTCGTGCCTCATGGTCCACCGTTAAAACGGCGCTGGTTCAAATACGATCCAGTCGGATCTGCTACGGCACACGACCGTAACTTTTAAATTCTATCAGAGCCTATCGTTATTACTTTGATCTTCCAAGGATATTTCGCCAGCTTGTTGAAACGTCGTTTAGTTCAGTTGGTTCTTGTGTTGCTGAGTGGGGGCTTGATTGCTTCGTGCGGTGGGAACACGGCTGATGATGTTCCGCTGATATTCGCAGCGGCTTCGCTTTCGGATGTGCTTACGGATTCGGCTGAAGTGTATGAGCGCGAAACTGGGAAGCAGGTTGTTTTCAGCTTTGGCGGATCGCTGACGCTGGCGAATCAGATTGTCCAGTTGGGTGCGCCTGCGGATGGGGCGTTTATGGTGGGCCGGGAGGCGATTGAACGTATTGCCAACGCTGATCTGGTTGGTTCAAACGGCTACGGCACTATGTTATTTAATCAGCTGGCCGTGATTGGGCTGAATGAATCGGGTGAATTAAGCGGGCTTTCAGATTTAGCCAACACCGAAGGACGGATAGCGATAGGAAATCCGGATCTAGCTCCGGCAGGGAAGTTTGCCAAGCAGGCACTTGAAAGTGCAGGGATATGGGATGCGGTTTCTGATCGATTAATCATGACTTCGGATGTTCGATCCGCAATGGCTGCGGTAACCTCAGGCAATACCAAGTTCGCCATTGTGTACACCAGCGATGTTACAACGAGCAGCGATTCGTCTATTAAATCCCTACTTACTGTCGAAGACGGGTACGGCAGCATTAACTATTTCTCGGTGCCTATTAAGGATTCAAAGAATAGCGCTGGTGTCGAAGAGTTTAATCAATTCCTCGCTAGCTCTCGAGAGACGCAGGCGATATTTAACGCTGCTGGCTTTCACTGGAATGTATTCGCCGCTCCAAATACCCGTTCTGCTCCTGGATAAAGATAATTAGTAGCCAATGAATTCCGATATTTCCATAGTGGCGTTATCGCTGCAGATTGCACTTGTTGCTACTGCGGTGACGTTGCCGCTTGGGATGTTTATTGCGTGGCTGCTGGTGCGAAAACAGTTTCGTGGCAAGTTCGCACTCGATGTGATTGTTTCGCTTCCGCTGGCTTTGCCCCCGGTGGTGATTGGTTACGCGCTGTTGTGGGTGGTTGGAACGAACGGTTGGATTGGGCAGCTGAGCGAATCGCTGTTCGGATCGACGTTGGCGTTTACGTGGATTGCTGCTGCTTTGGCTGCGGCGATAGTTTCGTTGCCGTTGGTGGTGCGTTCGTTTGCTGCGGCGTTGGCGGGTGTGGATCCTCGGTTGGAAGTTGCTGCCCGCGGTTTGGGAGCCGGATCGGTTCGAACGTTTTTCAAGATCACTCTGCCTCTTGCGTACAAGGGGGTAATCGCTGGCGTGTTGCTCGGGTTTGTTCGGGCACTTTCGGAGTTTGGCGCAACGATTGTTGTTGCCGGGAATATTCCGGGTCGCACTCAGACTGTGCCTTCGGCGATTTTCACTCGCATTTCGGCTGGCGATACCGATGCTGCCTGGCGGCTGGCGCTGGTTTCTGTTGTATTGGGTGTTGCGGCGTTGGCTGTGCACAACTGGTTGTTGAAACGTTCTGCGAACGGCATTGATTCGTCTGGATCGAACGGGCGTGCCGGATGATTACATTCTATATTCAGGTCAGCCGTCCGGGATTTTCGCTTGATGTAGCAGGCGAGTTTGACGATGGAATTACTGCGGTGTTTGGTCCGTCGGGTGCTGGGAAGTCGACATTGCTGAATTGTCTGGCAGGGTCGTTACGCCCTACCAGTGGTGAGATTCGTATCGACGGCGAGGTTGTGTATTCGAGTGATAACAAAATATCGGTATCGCCTGAAAAACGCCGGATAGGAATTGTTTATCAAGATGGCGCACTGTTTCCGCACATGACCGTTCGTAAGAACATTGAGTTCGGTTGGAATATGCTCGCTGTTCAAACCCCCGAGATGGATTCTCGTGGGAATCCGGAGATTATTCTTGACCCTCGTAAGATTGCTGAGTTCCTTGGATTGAGCAGTTTGCTTGATCGGATGCCAAGCGAGCTATCTGGCGGAGAGCGTCAACGTGTGGCGATTGCCAGGGCGTTGGCCATTTCACCAAAACTTCTATTACTAGATGAACCGCTGGCCTCGCTTGATGCGGCTCGACGTGGCTCAATTATCAACTATCTGAAGATGGTTCACGGCGAGTTCAGAATACCGATGGTGTACGTATCGCACTCGATATCTGAGGTAGTTTCGATAGCTTCGAAAGCGATGCTGATGAAAGATGGGCGAGTGGAAGGATTCGACCGTCCACCAGCACTTTTATTAAGGGCATCCGCTGCGGGTGGAGATATCGATAGTTTCGAGAATATCTTTGATGGGGTTATTGTCGACTCGACGGAGCAGCTGACGACCGTGAGCGTTGGTAATGTTGATATCTCAACTCGTCATCAAAACAAGAACCCTGGCGACAGAGTTGTCGTTTCACTTGGGGCAAACCAAATAATTCTGGCCGCCAGTGAACCAAGGCAACTTTCGGCGAGAAACATCTTCAGTGGAAGGGTTTCTGAAGTGTGGTCTGACGACGCCAAAGTATTCGTCGAAGTCGATGTCGGTCAGAAATTCATTGTTGAACTGACCGAAAACTCACTAATTGAACTTGGAATTAGTGTTGGAAACAACGTATTTTTAGTATTCAAATCTAGCAGTGTCGACGTGTTCGACGCTTGAGAATCCGAATTCCTACCCATATGAAACGTACTGTATCGCTCGCCGCTCTAATCGGCGTTCTCGCACTTGCTCTTGCTGCCTGTTCATCGGATCCCGAACCGACGGTAACTCCGGTCCCAACCGTAAGGCCAACGGTTGCTCCTTCTACAGGACCCAATTCTCCGATTTTGCCTGAAGGTGCAGAGGTGGATCGCAAGACGGCGATGCTACTCGGCATCGATCTGCACCGTCAGCTCTGGGCTACACGGCCGAGCAATAACTACAAGTTTGGGTTCCAGTGGAACGTGGGCGAGTTCGCATATGAACGGGCCAACGTAGAGGTGCGGGTGATCAAGGACGAGTTAGAAATTGTGAACTGGGCCGATAACGCTGTGATGACCGATGGGTCTGAGCCAGCTGGTTTCGAATTGCCTGCAGAACCGGATATGGCTGCTTACTACACTATTGATGGTTTGTTCGCCGTTATTCAGGAAGCGATCGAGAGCGACCCGGCGCGGGTTTCGCTTGGGTTCGATTCGGTTTTCGGCTTTCCGACGTCGGTAGTTATCGAGTTCCTTCCGGGGAGCGTACACAAGGATGTTTCGTTCTTCGCAGCGCAGTTGTCCCCGATAGCAGGCCCACCCGAATAGGTGGCATTGGCACGTTTTGGTGGCATTACCACTTCGTTCCTCCTCGCAATGACAGGTCAGGCGATTTCACCTTAGTCACCGGGAGTTTTGCTGGCCGGTGGGGCACAAATCCAGCAGTACGCAGTCGCTGCAGAGCGGGTTTAGCTTTCGGCAGGTTCGGGCGGCGTGGCCGTCGAGTTGGGCGTGGAATTCACCCCACATTTCGACGTTTGTTTCGAGTCTGGATTCGAACAATCGCTGGTAGTCGGCGTACTTGTTGCCTTTGACCTTCCAGCCGAGTCGATCGACGATGCGGCGGGTGTAGGTATCCATCACGAAGCTTGGCTTTTTCGCTGCGTAGAGGATGATGTCGTCGGCTGTTTCTTCGCCGATTCCGTAGATGTCGAGCAGGCGTGCTCGCAGCTCGGGTAGATCGTATGCGAACAGGTTCGAGTCATCACCGGCGTATTCGTTGATCATCACCTGAGCAAATGCTTTGAGCTTTTTTGTTTTGGTGTTGTAGTAGCCGGACGATCGGATGGCTTCTATGAGATCGGTATCGGGTGCTTCATTTACGGCTGCGTAGTTCCAGATATTGGCCTTGTGTAGGTTCGCCAGGGCGCGTTCGGCGTTTTTCCATGTGGTGTTTTGGACGAGGATCGCGCCGGCGACGATTTCGAAGTTGGCGCGGGTGCCGGTGTCGTACCTGACCGGCCACCAGTTTCTTGGGCCAGTTCGTTTGAGAAGGCGATTGTAGATTTCCAGAAGGTTGGCTGTTGTGGGGGTGATTGGCATGTTTAAGTGCCGAAGCTTCTTTTCCCGAGTGAAGTCTTCGAAACCGAGGGATCTGGGGGTGGGACGCGCTGGCTGGTGTCGGAGTCGAATGCAGGCTCTGGGCATTCTCGCTGCATAGGGGGGAGAAAGATACTGAAATAAATTCAGCATGACAATTTGCCCGGCCGATCTATGTTTCAGAATGAAAGGTTAGGTTCCGTTTCACCGTTGTTGCGCTACCCCCTCACCAGGTCTCCCGATTTCTTCGGGATCCACGACCTCCGGCTCCGATGACTTCGTTCGGGAAAGGAGTTGTTGGCCGTTGTTGAATATCGAGCGTTGACTGATGCCCGAAGTTAGCGGTAATTATCCGTCGAGCATGTGCGATAATTTCAGGAAGAAAATTCGCCCGATGGGGTAAACAGAGTTCAAAGCCTTTGGAGGCACATTTGGAGACGATGTTCGAGAAGCTGGATGCTGCGGCAGCCAAGATGAGTAGTTACGTTTGCGTGGGTCTTGATCCCACTCCTGAACGTGTGCCCATCGACGATGTTTTAGCGTTCAACTGCGCCATCGTCGATGCCACCAAAGATCTTGTATCCGCCTTCAAGCCCCAGTTCGCTTACTACGAGGCGATGGGCATCGAGGGCTTTCAGATTCTCGAAAAGACTATCCAACACATTCGAAACGTTGCTCCCGATCACGTAATTGTCGGCGACGGCAAGCGTGGTGATATTTCGACTACCGCTACTGCCTACGCAACGGCCATGTTCGAGATCTGGGATGTCGACATAGCGACGATTTACGCTTATCAGGGAAGCGATTCGGTTGAACCGTTCCTGCAGTACCCGGGCAAGGGTGTTTACATCGTTTGCCGCACCTCGAACCCGAGTTCACGGGACATTCAAGATTTGGTTGTGGATGGCACCGAAGGCAAATCCCAGGTGTTCGACCGAGTAGCCGATATGGCCGATCGTTGGGCTGGCGCAGAGAATGTTGGCCTTGTTGTGGGCGCTACTTATCCTGATGATCTGCGGGCACTACGGGCGAGGCATCCTGAGCCGCACTTCCTTATACCGGGTGTTGGTGCGCAGGGCGGAGTCGCTGAAGAAACGGCTCGAGCAGGTGCGAATGAACGCGGTGGCGGGTTCATCGTGAACTCGTCTCGTGGCATCATCTACGCGTCGAGCAATCCTGAAGACTTCGATGTTGAAGCCCAAAAGGCTGCAAAGCTGCTGCGGGATCAGCTGAACGATGCACTTCACTCAGATCGAATTAGTTCGCAATCGCTAACGATCGATTAGTCAAACTATTTTTCAAGCAGGGCACAGTAAGAATGTCGGAAACTCCTTTGTCGGAAACTTCTTTTAGCGTTGGCGACCGTATAACCCTTAAACGAGCGCATCCTTGTGGTGGCAGCGAATGGATTATTTATCGCATTGGCGCCGATATCAGGCTGAAGTGCTTGAAATGCGAACGTCGGATTTTCTTGAGTAGAAAAGATGCCGAGCGCAGGACGGTATCTCGTATTGCTGCTCCGGAAGGTAAGGCGTCGGATGAAAATGGCGGCGATGCCGCTGAAATGGAATCGACTGCAGAATCTTCTTGATGAGTGACATTTCAACTGCTCGGTGAAGATGTACTCGGTGTAACCTTGGGCGTACTTACGAATAGGCCTGTAGTTTACGGGCGGTTGAACTGGCGCAAGATTTGGGGCTCGCAACATGATGGAGCTTGTAATAGACAGCATTCGGGTTAGCTTGCTTAACCATCAGCGCGTCGTGATTTTGAAGCAGAAGGACGATGAGCGGTATCTGCCGATCTGGATTGGCCCGCCCGAGGCCGACGCCATTGCCGTCCGTTTGCAAGAGGTTTCGGTTCCGCGTCCTTTAACGCACGATCTGTTGCACAACTCCATTAAGGATCTCGGCGGTGTTATTGATCACATCGTTGTTTCGAGCATGGAGAACGACACCTACTACGCGACTATTGTTGTGAGGCAGGGTGACAAGACGGTCGAGATCGATGCACGTCCTTCGGATGCCCTGGCACTTGCCGTGCGAGCGGGCGTTCAGATATTTGCTGCTCCAGAAGTAATGGATAAGTGCGGAGTTCGCGTCGATAAAGAGGCCGGGCTGGCTACGGTTGGCGAAGATGCCGCGGGTGCAGCGGCCGCGCAGCCACGCAAGGCTGGTGGTCCGGTTGGCGCTGAAGAAGCCGAGAAGCTTTCGGCATTCGCTGACTTCATAGAGTCGCTAGATCTTGGCGATATGGATGCTGGCAGCGGTGGAAGCGAGTCGGGCGGAGACAAGAAACCCGACGGCGATGAGCCTGTGGCGGGTAGCTGATCGGTGCTTATGGTGTGATGCGGTTGGTTGGATATGAGCCTCGTTGTTGACGGGGCTTTTTCTTTTAAAGTTCGTGTTAAGTGTTGTTTCAAGTTTGTTTCAGTGGCATGCCTTCGGCTGGTAGGCCAACCTGGCGTAAATGTGGCTCAGAAATTCGAGCCTGTTAAGTGGATTTTTCATTTTGAATCTGGCGCGCTTGTGATAGCATGCACAATCGGTCATTTAGAGCAAGGGGTTACCTTTGTCAGACACACCAGAGTCGCCTCCGGGTACATCCGGGAACGAAAGCGAAAACGGTAGTTTGCCAGATAGTTCTACGGAACTTGCGAACGGTGGCTGGCCCGCAACAATAAAGTTGCTGGGGCGAGTAGGTGGAATCGGCTGGTTTGTCGGTACTGCAATCGCTCTGGGAGCTTACGGCGGGTTATGGCTTGATCGACAATTTGATACGGCTCCTGTCCTCACACTAATTGGGCTGGCGTTGGGTGTGCTAACAGCGTTTGTTGGCATGATCCGGCTTCTCAGCGCTATTCGAAGAGGGCGATAACAGCCAACAGAGAACGAAAGAGAATTAGGTATACAACGGTTGGGAAAGCTCCTTTCTAATCCCAAACTACTTGTAATCGCCATCGCCGCTATTGCGGTGCTTCTGGTCTCCGTAGCCGGAGGAGCACTCGGTGCTTCATTCGGTTTGGGCTTTTTGGGCGGACCGATTCCGTTTATTTCCGTTCCTGCCGAGCAGGTCGCTTCCCTCGGCGGATACCCTCTCCTCAACTCAACGATCATGTTTTGGGTCGGCGGGCTTGCACTTCTATTCGTAGCGTGGCGAGCTGGCCGAAAGCCTAAAGACGTTCCAACTGGTTGGCAGAACCTGATGGAAATGATCTACGAGTTCTTCTCGAACACCGTTGATGGTGTTGCGGGCGGAACTCCCAAGGCAGGCCGACGTTTCCTTCTTCTTATAACGACCATCTTCCTTGTGGTGATGATCATCAACTGGGTGGGCATACTTCCCGGCGTTGGATCGATAGGCAAAATCGAATCGATCGAACAGTGGGTACACCACCACGTCGAAGATATCGAAGCCGAGGTTCACGCAGATCACCCCGATTACAGCGATGAGCAGGTTGAGGCTTTAGCGCTCGTACACCTACTTGAAGAGCACGGTGACGACACATTTGTGGTATTCGACGGAATGGTTGTTCCGCTGGGTCGTGGTGAGCAGGCTCGTGTTCCACTGAACAAGGTGGTCACCTTCTCGACATCCGATCTGCACGCTATCGAAGAAGCTGTTGAGCACGGTGATGATCTTTCTCATCTCGAAGCACTCGAGAACATCCATCACGATATCGAGGCTGGGGTGGTCAAGTCCGCTTTCACCTTCGACGAGGGTGGCGACAAAGAAAAGACCTACGACTTCACAGGTCAGACTGCCGGACTGCTGATTCCTTATCTTCGTGGTGCAAGCACCGATATCAATACAACGCTTGCAATTGCGATAGTCGCAATGTTCACGGTTCAGGTTTGGGGCTTCAAG
>CAVOCL010000047.1:0-9290 GCA_963694185.1 Dehalococcoidia bacterium | reverse complement strand
CCGCCAGCCCGGAACGATTTCGGGGTGTTCGAAATTCGTCGTGCTGGGACGCGAGCCCCGAGATCGGCGGATATAAAAGCCCACCAAAAGGGCTACTGGGTGATCCAACGTTCCGAAAGGGATATGCTGAACTCGACCGACTTAATCTCAGTTTCGACGCTTGGCTCTACCACACCCAACTCGGTGAACTCACCGACTTGGCACGAACATTCCCGAACGTCACGATCATCATGGATCACATCGCTGGGCCGATGGGGATTGGACCCTACACGGGCAAGCAGGACGATGTATTCGAAGCGTGGAAGCAGGGTATGACCGAGCTTGCTTCTTGCGAAAACGTTTTCATCAAGCTCGGCGGGTTCGGGATGCCGCTCGATGGCTACGCATGGCATGAACGCAGCGCGCCGCCGTCATCTGAAGAGATCGCCACGACAATGGCGCCGTACTACAACCACTGCATCCAGGCATTCGGAGCCGACCACTGCATGTTCGAAAGCAACTTCCCGGTCGACAAGAATTCCACCTCGTACACGGTATTGTGGAACGTGTTCAAGAGAGTTGCGAGCGGCTACTCGGCAAGTGAAAAGGCGTTGCTTTTTCGCGACAGTGCGCGTCGGGCATATCGGCTCTAGTTTCATCTGATTCGAGCGATGTTTGCTGTTTTGATCATCAGTTCATTTTGTAATGGTCAAGCGTCGGTTTACAGCTGAGGCTCAATTGGCAATCGATCTAGGGCAATGCCTGTTGCATCAACAACAGCGTTCGCTATCGCCGCTGCGATCGGCACGATTCCCGGCTCACCAGCGCCTGAAGGATCGTCGGCGGGATCGTCTATGAACTCCACACTGATCTCGGGCACGTCGGTAATTCGCGGCACTCGATAAGCGCCGAAACCGTTGCTCAGCACTCGACCTCCATCGAATTCGACTGCTTCCCACAACGCCGTTCCAAGTCCCATCACGACCGATCCCTCGATCTGATTTCGTGCGCCCTCGGGGTTAAATACCTTGCCGCAATCGAACGCCACGTCTACCCGTTCGACACTAACAACGCTGCCTTCGACCGACACCTGAGCGATCTGCGCCACGTAGCTGCCGGCGTCGAATCCAACCGCAATACCGAACCCAATTTTGCCCCCCGAAGAACTTGAGCTTGAACTTGGCCTCGACTGCCAAACGCTCATCTCAGCGACTCGCTCGAGCACCCGACGATAGCGTGGGTGACTCAAGTTGTTGAGTCTGAACTCCAGGGGGTCGATTCCGAGCTGCCTTGCAATTACATCGATATGGACTTCGCGCCCAAAGTGATTCACTGCGCCACCGAGCGAACGATACGATCCGTGCGGCAACGGCGAAGGCGAGTCGGCAACCCGAATACGAGTGCTTGGAGCGTCGTAGGGCGAATCAGCTCCACGCCTGCCCCTGAATGCGTTGTCGCCAGCATGGACCGCCGTGTAATCCCAGGCAACCAACTTGCCAGCATCATCAACACCCGCGTTGATTTCCATCAAAGCCGCAGGTCGCACAGTGCTCGTCGAAAACTCTTCTTCCCGCGTGTACGCAACCTTCACAATTCTTCCAGATTCTCGTGCCAGAATCGCAGCTTCCAAACTTACCGATTGCGACTTAGTCCCGAACGAACCGCCCACCTCTTGAGTAATTACTCTGATTTTGTCCGCATCAACGCCCAGAGCCGACGAAAGCATCGCCTGTTCCGTAAATGGCGCCCGATTCGAACACCAAACCGTAAGCGATCCATCATCATTCCACCTAACGCTGGCAGCACTCGGCTCCATCTGAGCGTTCGCAACATAGGGGGCGTAATAGGTGCCTGAAATAACCTCTGCAGCACCGGTGAGACCTTCCAATGCGTTGCCGTCGTCCCGCAGGAATACCGGCTCGCTCGCCCTATCGTTTAATGCAGCTGGCATGCTCCAGTCCGAAACATAATCGCCCGATTCGTCCCATCTGGCTCGCACGAACGACGCCGCCCGATCCGCTGCTTCCTTGGTTTCAGCAACAACACCGATAAGACCATCGACCTGCACCAACTGAATAAATCCGGGCACCTGCTCAGCCCGTGCAGCGTCCAATCGAACAAGTTTTGCACCATTTGCGGGAGGTCGAATCAGTCGACCATGAGTCGTGCCGTCTAACGAAAAATCATGAGCGTAAACAGCGCTTCCAGTAACCCGTTCAGTCCCGTCGACCCGAGCCGCCCCTTGGTGAGGTGTCAGCGAATTAAAAGCGTCAACTGCAACTCCGTCTTCATCCCCAGAAATCACGATCTCGATTCCCAACTCATCGCCTGGATCCAGACCCTTGGCGATAACAGCCTTGGCCGCTTCAGCAGCCTTGGCCAGTTGAACACCGACAGTGCGAGTCGAAGCACTGCCCGTTGTTCCTCGATCGAACGGCACTCTGGCGGTATCAGCGAGAATCACTTGAATATCTTCGGCGTCACGTTCTAGCACCGATGCGATCATTTGGGCGAAGCTGTTGCGGATCCCCTGTCCGTACTCAACCTTCCCTGAGTAAACGAACACCGAACCATCAGCAAACACTTCGAGAAGCGTGGCTGAATCAGGGCTCGCACCCGTCTGCTGAATCACCCCGGCGAACGGCGGTCCCACCACGCGTATCAACATCTGCGTATCGGAGTTCATTTCGAACCTCCTGAATCCGCAGCATTTTGCACCGCTTTTACTATCCGAACATAAGCACCGCATCGACAAATGTGGCCGCTGAGAGCCGACTTGATTTCACCTACACTTGGCGCTGAATTTCTTGATAGCAACGCAGTTGCCGAAATGACAAACCCTGGTGTGCAATACCCACACTGAAACGCCGATTCTTCTACAAATGCTTCCTGCACTGGGTTCAGCTGGCCATCATCCGCTAATCCTTCAACCGTCGTCACTTTCCTGCCTGCAACAGACCCAACCGGCGTAATACACGACCGTGTCGCCTCGCCATCAACGAGCACGGTGCATGCGCCGCAGTTGCCTTCGCCGCAGCCGTACTTGGTTCCGGTCAGCTGTAAGTTCTGCTGAAGAACGTCAAGTAGCGAACTTTCAGGATTGGCGTCGATATCGTGATTGGATTTATTTATGGAAATATTCATGGTCGAACGAGAGTCTACAACGAATCGAAACAAGAATTCCTCGAATACACTGCTGCCCACCAGTTACATAGGAGAACCAGTTGGAAGCCAAAGTCACTCTCAATACGTCGTTCAGTGCGGGTCAAATCGACCCGCGAATATTTTCGGGCTTCCTCGAACATTTGGGGCGATCCATTTACGGCGGAGCGTACGACCCCGGCAACGACCTGTCGAATGAAGACGGTATTCGACTCGATGTAACCGATGCGATGACCGGTATGAACATGCCGTACGTTCGATATCCCGGCGGTAATTTTGTTTCGAACTACGATTGGCGTGACGGGGTTGGCCCCAGCCGCCAGCCGTTCCCTGACTTCGCATGGAAAACCACAGAGCCGAATACGTTTGGGACCGACGAGTTCATGAAGTGGTGCAAGATCGTAGGCACCGAACCGATGATGGCAGTGAACTTGGGCACGCTGGGGCCGGCTGAAGCCGCCGCACTCGTCGAGTATTGCAATCTCGACACCGACACCCGATGGGCACAGGAGCGTCGTGCGAACGGGTACGAAGCTCCGCATGCAGTAAAAATGTGGTGTCTCGGGAACGAGATGGACGGTCCGTGGCAGGCGGGTCATGTGCCGGCCGATCAATACGCGTTGAAAGCTCGGAATGCTGCGAAGTTGATGAAGGGTCTCGATCCTTCTATAGAGCTAATTGCGGCTGGATCTTCGGGTCGCCAGATGCCAACCTATCTTGAGTGGGATCGCACGATTCTGGAAGCTTGCTGGGACGATATCGAGTTCATTTCAGCCCATCGCTACTCGACTAACGCGGCGAACAACACTCCGGAATTTCTCGCTGAAGGCGTGGTGATCGATTCGATTCTCGATGACTACACCGGGGTAATTGCCTATGTAAAGGGCATGAAGCAGAGCGACCACGATGTGTACATATCGTTCGACGAATGGAACGTCTGGTACAAGGAGCGCGGCGGGGTTTCGCAGGACGGTCAGTGGAAGACTGGACCGGCGCTGCTGGAAGAGGTTTACAACCTTGAAGATGCGCTGGTTTGTGCTCAATACATGAATTCGTTCATCCGGCGCGCTGACGTTGTGAAAGTCGCGTGTCTTGCGCAGATTGTGAACGTAATTGCGGCGGTGCTGACCCGACCCGACGGGATTCTGAAGCAGAGCATTTATTACCCGTTCGCCCTCTATTCTGAATACGCTAAGGGCGTGTCGCTTACTCCTGCCGTTGATAGTCCGACCTACGACGCTGGAGAACGTGGCGAGGTGCAATTCATCGATGCTTCAGCGAGTTACGATGACAAGACCGGTGATCTCGCTTTATTCCTCGTGAACCGCTCGGTTGATGAGGATGCTCAGGTAACTATCGATCTGTCGGATCGTTCGATCACTGGAGCTGGATCAGTCCAGATCATGACCGGCGATGACCCGAAGCTTGCTAATACGTGGGACGAGCCGAACAATGTGGTTCCTGGAATAGGAAACGCTGAATTAAGCGGCGGCGTACTCACCGTCGATGTGCCAAAACTCGGCATGGCCGTAGTGAGCGGCGTGACGACTGAAGATCGCTGAGTTCTCACTCCATTTCTCGACCGCAGCCCCGATTTTCATCGGGCTAAACTGCGCGGAGCGGAGAGACCTTCGGTGGTGAGGCCTTGTGGGGTGCGACTCGGTATGACTCTGCCCACGCGTCCCCACACCAGATCCCTCGATTTCGATGACTCCACTCGGGACACAAGAATGCCTTACGCGTCCTGCGGCGGTGCTGGGTTCACCATATCCATGCCGATCGTCTCGGGGAACACGCCTGCTATTTCCTCGATTGTCCAGCGACCTGCCTTGTGAATCGACCTTCCCTGCTCGGGAGAATTCATCAGGCTTACTCGGTTGCCGACAGTGTGGAATATCCGGCCAGTGACCTCCGATGCCTGATCAGAAGCGAGCCAGGCGATCATCGGAGCAACTTGCTCAGGCTCGGTCGTCAGCGTGCCCTCGGGCGGCGGCAGGAACTCACCTTTGCGCATGTTGCGAGTCGAATCGGGAATCGAATCGGTCATCCGGGTTGCTGCACCCGGTGAAATCGCGTTCGCAGTCACGCCGTGCTTCGCCAGATCCTTGGCAACTACGCGAGTGAACCCGGCAATAGCGTCTTTGGCGGCACCGTAGTTCGCCTGTCCACCGTAGCCATACAACCCAGAAACCGAGCTGAACGTAACAATACGACCACTGCCCTGCTCTTTAAAAATCTTCGAAGCCGGCTGAACAACCGAGAACGTTCCCTTAAGGTGAACGCCCATCACGTCGTCCCACTCCTGCTCGGTCATGTTGAACAACATCCGATCTCGCAAAATCCCGGCTGCGGTAACGACAATGTCGAGTCGACCAAACTCTTCCATGGCGGTTTTGACGATATTCTCGCCGCCCTCCATCGTTGCAACCGAGTGATACGACGCAACCGCACGTCCACCAAGCTCAGAAATCTCCTCCACAACCTGAGCGGCCGGAGTTGAATCCTCACCGTCGCCATCTAATGCCGCTCCAACGTCGGCAACCACAACGGCTGCTCCCTGCGCAGCGAGCAGCTTCGCAACGCCGCGGCCGATTCCCCGACCTGCGCCCGTTACAACAGCAACCTTGCCTTCAAGCCGCTTGCTAGCGACCGGACCTTCAACAGAGGGATGCCCCAGTAAATTGGGACCAACCTGCGCATCGAGCTGTTCAGGCTCCCACGTTGCGGGCGGCGCCGAGTTGTAGATAGTTTTCACGCGACGAGGAAGCGTCATGTGAACGATATTTCCACCGTAGACAAGGAACGTTTGGCCATTCACTGGCGCTGAGTATTCGGAAGCGAGGAACGCAACGAACGGTGCAACGTCACGAGGTTCCCACGAAGCTTCGTCTTTGCCCGGGAACAACCCCTGGGTGGCAAGACGGGCTCGTGTCTCCTCCGGTATCGACTCGACCATACGAGTTTCGGCCCGGGGCGCAATCGAGTTCGCTGTCACTCCGTACTTTCCAAGGTCTTTTGCTACGACCTTCGTGAAGCCGTGAATGCCCGATTTAGCAGCACCGTAGTTGGCCTGTCCGGGAAATCCAACCAGTCCAGATTCCGAAGTAAACGTGATAACTCGACCACTACGCTGTTGTCGAAACAAAGGTGCTGCGTGGCGCACAACGTTGAAGGTGCCCTTGAGATGAACTTCGTAAACAGAGTCCCATTCTTCTTCGCTCATGTTGTAGATCATGCGATCACGAAGAATTCCAGCTGCCGTAACGACGATATCCAGCTGACCAAAGGTATCCAGAGCAGCCTGAACGATTCGTCCACCGCCATCGAACGTCGATACCGACTCCGTAATTGCAACAGCTTCACCACCGGCAGCTTTCACTGCTGCCACTACTTCATCAGCCGGACTCAGGTCCTCTGCCTCGCCTGTAAGCGAAACCCCTGCATCGTTCACGACGATCCTTGCGCCGTTCGCTGCGAGTTCCTCAACAATGCCTCGACCGATTCCGCGCCCGGCTCCCGTGACGATTGCTACTTTGCCTTCAAGCGCGCCGCTCATTGATAACGATCCTTTTGTAGTAGTGGTTGATTCGCCGTGTGGCGAAAGTTTTCATTCTGGCTAGCTGGCCAGTCGATTAAGAAAATGTTGCTTTGATGGGGAGGGAGACCAACGCCCTGCCCGGTGTTGTGATCTGGCCAGCGGGATTTCGCAGCCCGATCTCGATCTCCACAAATCCAACGCCGTCTTCAATTCGGATGTCGATTACCTTGCCCACACAAGTCGCCGTGTCGTCTGGAAAATCGATCGCCCGGTATGAAACATCGAGTTCGAGCAAACGGCCGGCCGATCCCATCCACCCGGTTACAAGCTCACCCAGCCACGCACTTTTCAGTGCGCCATGAATTATGACCTTCGGGTGGCCAGCTTCTGCCGCCACTTTGTGATCGTAGTGAATCGCAACGAAATCCTGCGATGCCCCTGCGTACATCACCAGTTGCCGGGTGTCGGGTTCTTTGATGAGCTCTGGCAGTTCATCGCCAACGGCAACATCTTCGAACCAAAACGTTGGAACTTCGATTCCAAAATTAGTGACTGTCAACGCCTGAGTCCTTTTCGCCAGTGCCGTAAGTAATCGTGGTGGTCGCCTGAGTCGCTACCGTCTGGCCATGCTGGTTCGTATAGGTGATCTCAGTGATCTTGAAAAGCATCGTGCCCATTCGACCGCGCTTCTCGAACAAATCGGTGATCTTGCGAACTACCGATATTTGGTCGTCCACTCGAACCGGCTCGAAATATCTGTACTTGCTGCCGCCATCGAGAATGTGCGCAAACGGCTCGGGATAGGTCGTGGGGTAGTCGCCGGGAAGCAGCGATCGGAAGAAAGTGGGCGGGGCGATCAGGCTGCCGTACGACGAACTACGAGCGGAGATTTCGTTGGAATACAAAGGGTTCGGATCGCCAATTGCACAGGCAAATCGCTCTACTGCGTGACGTTCGATTTCGTAGGTGGCCGGCTTCGACTCCACTCCAATGAAAGCGAGAAGTTCGTCGGTGATTACAGATTTTTCTGATGTCGTCATTATCGCTCGTTGATCACTGTCGAATTTTCACCAACAACAAATCGGCGGTGAAACCCAATATGCCGACAGTTTAGCCCTTGTTGCGCCTGCGTTTGCCGCCGCCAAGCCCCGATTTCGATTCCTGTGGCGAGCGGGCATATACCGTGCGATTGCGTCGGCGGACCATCGATCCCACCGCTGCCGCTGTCATAAGAATCGCCGTTGGCACGTACAAAATACCGACCGAAAGAATGGAAACGACTACAAATACATAGACGAGTATCGTCGAAAGCCAGAGATTAATTTTTTGAGATTTGTCTGGCACTCCGTCTTTTGGAATAACGAACAGTGCGTTGAGTGAAAGCACGAGCGGTATCAGGCTCAGCAGCACCGGAAGGGTTTGCCCGTCGGCCAGAAGCGTTCGCTGGCTAACTCCTGATTCCGAACTGTTGATCTCGATCAGCGGTACAAAGAGGATGACCAAAAATGCAAATGTGGCGAACATAGCGCTCGAAAACGCGAAGAAGTAAAGTCGATCCCAACGAGGCAGTTTCATAGCGAACGATTGTATGTGGCGCGTGCGACTTTTTCTGCTGATCGCACGAGTAGTTCCAGGCAAGAATGCACATCGCCGTGGCTAGTTGGAAATGGCATCGACTAGTCGGATTCGATTAATCTCGAATGTTCCCAGACGTTTTCGATTGTGTCGCCGGGGTTGTGTCCTCTCCCCCACCAGTCCACGCCTCGTGAAACCCATGCGGTTTTCATCCCTGCGGCTGCCGCACCCTCGATATCGGCGATCGGATTGTCGCCAACGAACAGGATGTTGTTCAGTTCGGTGCCTGGTGAAACGGACGATGCAGCCAATTCGAATATCGCTTTGTCTGGTTTTCTCAACCTTATAATCGACGACACAAATATCGACTTCGTCAGTCGATCCAGTCCCATGGCTCTAATCACATCTGATTGCAATGGACTGCCGTTGGTGACTATGCCCCATGGCGTGTTGGAGTCAGCCAATGTTTGCAGGAGCTGCTTCGTAGATTCTTCAAGCGTGAATGCCTCTGGATACTCGCGATCCCACCATTTTCTCAAGCGGTCGGGTTCCTCACCAATGATCGACAACTCGGCGATGACCGTTGCCATCTGTTCTCACTTGTCGGGGATCGATCCTCCAGCATCGATTCGAATGAACTCTTGAGCCCATTCTGGCTCGCTCAGACCTGATTCTTCGTATTCAACTGATTGATATAGCTGACAGCCCAGCCGCTCTACCGCCCGATCACGATCTACTAGCGTATTGTCCAGATCGAACAAGACGGTCGAGATATTGTGTCCAGAAATGTTGATCATGTTTTTTTGCTGCGCCGGGGCGTTCTGGGTGCTTTTCTAAACCGGTTTGAGCGGACTTAGCGCCCCCATCGGCATCTCGATTGATATCTCGTCGCCAGAGATTATTTCGCCACCATTGATCACGATGCTCATCACGCCAGCCTTGCGCACGAGTTCGCCAGCGTCGTCTCGATCGAGAACTGCTTTCATTAGCCCGGGGATCAGCCCGTCGAGTTGTGCGCAGGGATTGCGCAGACCGG
>CAVOCL010000046.1:0-9435 GCA_963694185.1 Dehalococcoidia bacterium | reverse complement strand
TTTCGACTAAACGCTGGCTGCTCACCGACCTCCACCATCCGACGTATACCGTCTCGCATTCGTTCGAGATCTCTCGGCGCATCCATGTAGTTGAAATCAATTATTGGTTGATCGCTGATGTCGGTCGATCCAAGGCGAATCTCCCCACGGGAGTCGGCACTGTTGATGACGACATGAGTGCTGATTCCGACCGGCTCGTCCCACTTGCCGCCGCGCTCGGTTCGCTCGGAGAGGGACGAGTTCATGTAGACAATCATGTCGTTGCGATCGGGCGAATCGGTCGCGGTGTAGCGCAGCGAAATCTGAGTGCCTTTTTGGTCGAGCCTGAACTCATACTCGGGAACTGTGTTCCATACGAGAAATACCATCGGGTGGTCTTGCAGGTTCTGCCCAACGCCCGGCACATCGGCGACAACTTCAATTCCGTGCTCACCAAGATGATCCGCAGGACCAATCCCCGAAAGCATCAGCAGTTGAGGTGACACGACGGCTCCGGCCGACACGATCACCTGGCCGGCCCGTACTTCAAACATGTCTCCACCCGACTCAGCGATCACCCCCACAGCTCGTCCGTCTTCGATAACGAGCCGGTGAACCAGAGTTTCAGCTCTGATAGTTAGATTCAGTCTGTGCCTGGCATCAGGCAGATAGGCAATCGCTGTGCTGATCCGAACCCCGTCGATCAAATTGAACGAAAGAGGCCCCACACCCGTTGAATCCGGCAGATTGTGATCCGGGCAGTCGGCGTATCCGAGAGAACGGCAGGCTTCGTAGAACCCTTGCTGTGCAGGAAGCCACTCCTCCACTGGTGCGCGCTCGACGCGTATAGGTCCGCTTTTTCCGTGAAAATCTCCACCGTAATCGAGATCGTTTTCTGAACGACGGAAGTCGCCCAACAGCTTTTGATACGACCACTCATTGAGACCTGAATCTGCCCACGAGTCGTAGTCTTCAGGAACACCACGTAAAAACATCTGGGCGTTGATAGCGGAAGAACCGCCGGTTGCTTTACCCCGAGGAACCACTACTTGCTGGGAAAGATCGGTGCCCCGTGCCCGGTAGTTCCAGTTGTGCCGATCGAACATCAGATCGGTTGCCCGGTCGGCGCCGAACTTCAACTTGTTTGGCAGCGTCTCGAAGTCTGGATAGTCAGGACCCGGTTCCAGCAGGAGCACGTGATGGGTCGGATCTTCCGACAATCGCGCTGCCAGTATGACGCCCGCTGAACCCGCACCCACGATGATCGTGTCGTAAATCAACTTGCCAAACCTTTCCTGATCACTATTTTCCAGCCTCAAGCCGCGCCATCTCAACAGCAAACCACAGACCCACCGCACCGCCTCGATCATCGAGACCATCGTTGTAAGGCCTAATCACGTATTCGTCGAGAGTCGCAAGCGGACCCGTGCCGACACATACGTGCTCAAGCTCGCCGTTCTCTGAAATTCTCTGAGCAATAGCGTTCCATGCTTGATCAACCACCGCACGCCACTCGTCGCCGAGCCACCCAAGCCGTAGACCCCGGGCAATCGAGTATCCGATCATCGCGGTCGCACTGAATTCCAGATATGTCTCTGGCATATCGACAACCTGGTGCCACATTCCCGATTCATCCTGGTGTTCCACCAATCCCTGAAGATGACGAATATGGGTCTGCAACAGTTCAGGACAAGAACCGTGATCGTCAGGCAAATAACTCAACGCCTCAGCAAATCCCAACGCTGCAAAGGCATTCCCACGTCCCCAGAAAAACGGCGAAGCCTTGCAGTGCCACCACAGGCCGTTCGACTGAAGCGTGTCGGCAGAAGCCAAAAATTCAGCAAGCAGATTCGTGTATTTCTCATCGCCGGTGGCCTTGAAGGCTCGACCCAATATCGTGGCTGCGAAGAAGAAATCCTCAACCCGAATATCCGGGTCAAGCGGCCCATCATCAACCGAAGGACCGAACAGGTCAGCCGTGTATCTCAACAACTCCAGATACGACTCGTCACCGGTTGCTCGCGCTAGCTCATCAGCCCAGCAGATACCCGCGTAGTTCGCTGTGCCGTCAGATTCACTGAATATTCCCGAATGATCGTCCGAATATTCCGCCACCATCGCTGCAATATCGCCAGAAGGATCGCCAGACGATTCGGGTGAAAGTTCGTGAAGCCGTAATCGACCGCTCAGCGCCACCCCCTGCGTGTACACCACCGACCGCTCAAGCTGGTGGCCATAGTGGGTCGCAAGGTTCGCGGCGTATTCGATTGCACTCTTCAAGTTTTTCATCCAATTGCTAGCTTGCAGCAGGCAGCATCGTTCGCCCACCGAAAAACCGCACGATAACCGAACTACAGAAGAATCGCTACGTGTAAGGAAGCGGCACAGCTAATACTTCAAATGATGCTCAGACAGCGATGAAATGCGATAAAGTGCGTCCATTCTGTGAAATAGCAGCGTAATCCTGAGGCCAAACATGACAACGTCGAACGCTACCGACCTTTCGCTTATGGCGCACCTTCTACGGCGCGCCGGGTTTGGTTCCGACCGAGACGAGCTCGAACGATATGCCGAGAAAAGCTACGAAGAGGTAGTGGACGCCCTGCTCAGTCCCGACAAGTTCGAGGACGTAGAAGAAGAAGTTCTTACCCGTTACTACCCGCATCTTCACGCCGCCATCGACAACCCGGCATCGTGGAACGGCCGCTGGTTTTACAGGATGATCAACACGAAAAAGCCACTTGAAGAGAAGATGACGCTCTTCTGGCACAGCGTTTTCGCAACCGGATGGACCAAGAGTGAACACACTCCCACCATCGTCGAT
Source organism: Dehalococcoidia bacterium (assembly GCA_963694185.1). Taxonomy (GTDB): domain Bacteria; phylum Chloroflexota; class Dehalococcoidia; order Lucifugimonadales; family Lucifugimonadaceae; genus Lucifugimonas. The sequence continues at coordinate 6,632 of CAVOCL010000046.1, read as the reverse complement.
CACATCCAGATGCTTCGCGAGAACTGCATGGCGAACTTCCGAGAGCTGCTGATGGGAATTTCAAAAGACCCTGCGATGATTTTCTGGCTCGACAACAACGAAAATCACGGCACAGCGATCAACGAAAACTATGGTCGAGAAATTCTCGAACTGTTTTCGATGGGTATCAGCAACTACACAGAAGACGACATCAAAAGCGCTGCACGAGCGTTCACCGGCTGGACCTATGAGCAGCCGATTCCGCTGTATCCGTACGGTCAGCGTTCAGTGAAATTTCTGTTCCGAGAAGATGACCACGATTTTGAAGAGAAAACCTTTTTGGGCCACACAGGCAACCTTGATGGCGGCGACATCATCGACATCATCGCCGAACAGGAAGCCACCGCCCGATTCATCGGTCGCCACCTCTACAACTTCTTTGTAGCTGACGATGCACAGGTTCCTGCTTGGAGCATCGAGCCTCCAGCCGACCAGCAGGCTATCGACGACATGGTGAAGACATGGATGGACTCGAAAGCCGATATCCGTGAAGTACTGCGAACAATGTTCAATTCCGATTGGTTCAAAGCGGCACGCTTCAAGCACGTTAAGTCGCCCACTGAGTTTGTGGCAGGAGTGCTGAAGCTTTCTGGCGAATACGCCGAGCCTGGACCAAGCCTGCACACGCTCGAAGGCACGATAGTGGCCATGGGCCAGAAACTAATGGACCCACCGAGCGTTGAAGGCTGGCACACCGGCAAAGAGTGGATCGATGGCGGAACGCTGACCGAACGAATCAACTACGCTGTCGATACCCTGAACGATCTCAGTAAGCCAGGCGTGAAGGCCATCGCAGACCGCATCAGAGGCGCTGGCGATTCGACCACTCCCGCTCAACTGGTCGATCAAGTACTCGATTTAATTGGACCTCTAGAAGTTCGGCCTGATACTCGTGAAACCCTGATCACTCACGCTGAAACAGAAGGCTCTCTCGATTGGACTTCCGAAGCATCAACGAAAGCCAGCGAGGCTCGAGTGGTTCGAATGCTAACCCTCGTGGTTTCAACACGAGAATTCCAGTTCGCCTGACCCAAATTCATTTAGTAACACCTACCTCATCTGCAAAATTACGACGACGGAGAACACCACATGACAACCATTGAGAAGCCAACGAAAAAGAAAGAACCAGTGCTGGTTGTCGTTCAGCTTTCTGGCGGGAACGACTTCATGAACACCGTGATTCCGTTCACCGAAGGAATCTACTACGACAACCGCCCACTGGTAGGCATCTCAGAAGATAAGTCGCTTCCGTTCACCGACACCCTCGCATGGCACCCCTCAGCGGCTGCGTTCAAGCGCATCTACGAGAAGGGCAATATGGCGATTATTCAGGGAGTCGGAACCGAGCACGCAAGTCGGTCGCACTTCCGAGCCATGGACATCTGGCACACATGCGAGCCGGAAATCGTTGCAACGGAAGGCTGGCTCGCCAAAGTCATTCGCGAGATCGACCCCGGTAGTGAAAACCCCGTTACTGCAGTGAACTTCGGCCGTGGATTGCCGCGTGCTCTTGCTGCACCCGGAGTAACCGCAACATCGATTGGTGATCTCGACAACTACGGCCTAATGTCGGGTATTCAACTCCAAGAAGAACGCAACCGAGATCTTCAGATATTCCAGCGCATGTACACCCCGGCAATCGGTTCCGGTCAGGTGATGAACTATTTGAGCCAAACTGGCCAGAACGTACTATCCGGTGCCGAGATGCTCGCTGAGGCACCTCGTATGTACAAGTCGAAGGTCGAATATGCCGACAACCCGATCGCAAAGGCGCTAAGAGACGTCGTGCGAGTTCACACTGCTGGGCTTGGTACACGGATTTTCTATACCAGCCACGCTGGCTACGACCACCACGCACAGGAAGTGCCGGGCCACGCAAAACTGCTGACCGAACTAACCGATGCAATCGAAGACTTCATGCAGGATCTTCGAGATCATGACGCTGCCGAAGAAGTGAACGTTCTCATATTCACCGAGTTCGGTCGGCGTATCAAGGACAACGGATCGGGTACCGATCACGGCACCGGTGGTGGCGCATTCCTTATCGGCGAAAACGTGAAGGGCGGGCTCTATTCCGAGTACCCGTCACTTGCCCCTGCCGACTGGGTTTTCGGCGAAGATATGGACTTTACGATCGACTTCCGAAGCGTGTATTCAACGATTCTTAACCAGTGGATGGGACTCGATCCTGTCGACATCGTCGGTGGCCAGTTCGAACAGTTCAACCCTTATACCAAGACTATGGTCTAGCCCTTTTCTCAGAAATCATTTAGGAACTAAATATGACTAAACCACACGCTTTATTGAGGGCTGCATTTCCGTATCACCACACGCTTGGGATGCGCCGGGTTACGACGTCGCCAGCCGACATCGTTGCACTCGGAGACCATGGCGATATCTTCGTGCTTAATCGCACCGATGGCGAAGGTGGACAAATCCGCCACATGAATTGGGATGACGAGGATCTAGGAGATTTCGGAAGCGGATTCATTTGGCCAGTTCAGATGATCGCTGGCCCTGATGATTCACTGATCGTTTCCGATGAAGGTAACCACACGATTAGCTTCTGGACCAAAGATGGCCCTCAAATCAATTCTTGGGGTGAACACGGTTCTGGCGAAGGCCAACTGAACCGTCCATCCGGAATTGTTATCGACTCCGATGGCAACCTAATCGTCGCCGACACTATGAACCATCGGATCCAGAAATTCACGATTGACGGAAAGTTCATTTCGTCGTTTGGTGAGTTTGGCGATGGCGATGGGCAGTTCAATATGCCGTGGGGAGTTGATGTCGACCCTGACGACGGCTCGATAGTCGTTGGCGACTGGCGTAACGATCGCGTGCAAAAGTTCACGTCAAATGGCGAATATGTATTGCAGTTCGGCACATCAGGAAGCGGACGAGGCGAGCTTTCACGACCAGCCGGCGTATCGATCGACAAGCACGGCGATATCTACGTTGCCGATCGTGGAAACCATCGAATTCAACTCTTCGGCCAAAACGGTAACTTCGTCGATGTGTTCACCGGCAACGCCGGTCTTTCCGCGGGTGGGCGCAAGTACATCACTGCAAATCCGAAGGTGCTTCGATCACGTGAACTCATCGATCTCGTTGACGAGAAAAATCTACGTGGTCCGGCGTCCGTAAGAGCCGTTGGCGACCTCATGTACATCCCGGATGCAGGTTCCCACCGCATTCAGATCTACAAAAAAGAGGCGTATGAGCTCAGCGAAGATGAGATTTACCCGGTGCCGAGCGCCCCTTCGTTGTACACAATTTGAGGTGTCCAGACACGTTGGAATTTGAGAACCCCAGGGTTATTCCCTTCAACCAGATGGATTTCACCAGATGCCGATGATGTACGGCTTTGGTGCCCAGCGAAAACAGATTCTTGAAGCTGAGTTGAGTCGCCTTGTCGATGAAATGCCGCAGCTCGGAATGGTCTCAATGATTCTGGTTGGCCCGTTCGTTCGCGGCGAGGTAGGACCCGAAACAGTTCTCGATCTCGTCGTAGTTCAAGAAACCGATGAGCCGGTACATCGACGCGCTGATTTCTGGACAACCCATTTGCGCCCGAGAATCGGCATTAATTTCTTTGTTTACACACCAGACGAATTCGAAAATCCAATAGGTGGCGATCGTATGATTCACGAAGCTGCCAATAACGGAGAAAGGGTCCACGGATAGACACCCCATGACCGCAAAAGACCCATCAATAAGCTGGCTCGCACAGGCCACCGCAGATCTCGAAGCCGCCGAAGCGAACGCCGGGCAAGACCGCCACGCACTGGCATGCTTTCTCTGCCACGAATCGGCTGCTAAAGCCGTAAAAGGATTCCTCTATAAACAGGGCGCCGAAATGGTTTGGGGAGATCATCTTTCTGATCTTTGCGAAGATGCAATGGCGTTCGACCCGTCGTTCGATTTCGTAAAATCGGTCGGAGCGTTGCTCGATAAACACCATCTCGCAGCGAGAAACCCCGACGCAATTGCCGGAGCGATTCCCGCCGAGGTCTACGATTCGATCGACTCAGCACACGCCATAGAAATCGCTACCGAAGTGCTGGCTACAGTCCGTCAGAAACTTTCAGGCGAATAACCCACGCCAACGGCCAATTAGCTAACCACGCGCCCATTCAATAGCGGCGGCCTGCATGGCATTAACGCCAGTTTTGAACTCGCTGAAGTCGATTCCGTAGTTCCAGTCGGTCCATAACTCGTCGCTCACGACCAACGTGTTGCAAACGCTCACACCTCGGTGCTCTGCGACCCGGTACATCGCCGAAGTCTCCATATCGATGCCCAGAATACCTGCTTCTGCGTGGCGTGAAATATCGTCGGTCAACTCACGGTAAAATCCGTCAGTGGTCCACCAATCGCCGGAAGCCGAACGACCGCCGTGCTTTTGCACCAACTCCGTCATCTCAGAAATCATCGCCTGGTCGCCACTCGGTGGCACGCCCTTGGCGTTCGGATAGTGCCCAGACGTCCCTTCGTCGATCACCTGAACAGCATTCGGTATCAGCACATCGCCAACGGGATGATCTGGTTGAAGCCCACCGGAAGCACCAACGCCAACAAACGACTCAGCCCCACAAGCGATCAAATCTTCCATCAGCATGATCGTGCCAGCCGCCCCAACGGGAGCAAATGCCACTGTCACGCCACCCTGATCGTTATCGACCGTGCGCACCCAAAACGTGCTGCCGAACATCATCGAAGGTGTAGGCGTGGCGTCCAATGCATCTGCCATCAGCTCGCCCCACTTATCGGTCCAAGTAAGCAGAACTTTCTTCCCGACCCGAACATCGTCGAGCGACAGCCCCCGCGCCTTCATGCGATTACCAACAGCTTGCAGTGGAGTGAATCGTGGGTTAGACATAGTGATTCCGTTAGTTGGCCGAAAACGACCTAAAGCCCGAGCGGACCCTTGACCGCAGCCAAGTAGTCGGCAGCCCCTGCTTGCATAAATTTCGGTGCCGAGCTAACGATCCACTTGATCCCACGCTCGTGCCAGAAAAGCGTCTGCTCAGCCGTAACGCCCAGCGTACCCGTGTGCTTGCCAGCAGCCGTAATTCGCTCGTGCAGATCCTGAATAGAGTCGACAACTTTGTCGCTCATCGTCTGGCCTGGAATACCAAAGTTCACCGACAAATCGCCAGGTCCAAGAAAAATAGCGTCGGCGTTATCGGTCGCAATAATTTCGTCCGCGTTTTCGATGCCTTCGGGAGTTTCAATCTGGAGCGAAACGAACGTCTCTTCGTTCGATTCCTTGATGTACTCGGCCATGTCCTGAAGACCAAACCGAGCGTTCCGACCAGCAAACGCACCACGCTTGCCCATAGGCGGATACTTCACTGCGTCGACAACCTTTTTGCCATCCTCCGCATCGTTGATAAGCGGAATCATAACTCCGGCTGCACCGGCATCCATATATCGCTGAATATGCTGCTGCTCGTTAAGCCCAATGCGAAGAATCGCCGTCGTGCCAGAAAGCTCGGCTGCGCGAATCATGTGCTCAGCCGTTTCGAAGTCCATCGGCCCGTGTTCACAGTCGATGACAACGAAATCGAAACCCATCCATCCCATCGTCTCGACCATTGCGGGGGAAGGTAATCCCACGAACGGCCCGATGGTTGCTTTGCCGTCGTTTAGCTTCTGTTTCAGTGTGTTCTTATTCACCTGTATTGGCTCCGCATTGTTATTTGGCAATCTGGCAGAGAACGAGAATACTCGCCTGCGTGGCGTGTTGAAAGTCGAGTTCGGATCAATACCATGTTCGCGTGACCTCTCCCAACTCAAATCCAAGTTCCGAATCGCACCCGGTGTTCAGCCCCGCGTTCCAGTCCGTAAAAGAACTGCTCGAGCAGCAGATCCAAGACGGCCTTCATCCCGGCGCACAGATTTGCATTGCACAAAACGGCGTAACGCTTGCCGATTTCGCAGTGGGTGAAGCCGTAGTTGGCACCGGCATCCCGCTGACCAACAATTCGATAATGCCGCTATTTTCATCGGTAAAACCCATAACTGCCGTAGCACTCGGCATTTTGACCGAATCTGGCCGCCTTAATTTTGACGACCCCATCGCAACGCATATATCCGAATTCGCAGCTAACGGAAAATCGAATATCCAGATCAAGCACCTGATGAATCACACGTCGGGTCTTGCCGACGACGCGCTTGCCGACGGCGGTACTACAAGAAACGAAGTGATTACTCGTCTGAGCGATTCCGGCACCATCGACAACTGGATTCCCGGCGAGCGTTCGGCATACAACCCAACCGCCGGCTGGCACATTCTTGGCGAAGTGATCGAACGAGCAAGCGGTACCGACTTCGAGTCGTTTGTGCAGAGCTTCATGCTCGACCCGTTGGAAATGACCAGCACTTACCCAAACGTCGATCCCGAACTTGCCCAACAGCTAGGCGACCAGCGTGCCGTCATGCACGATTCACGCCGCACACCAAATACGATTAACCCTGCCTACACCCCGGATCATCTGGGTCGATTCGTGCGCCCCGGCAGCAGCTTTCACGGTCCGGCTCACGACATGGTCAAGTTCTACTCGATGCTGCTCAACGGCGGCGAA